>CACZQU010000504.1 GCA_902783305.1 uncultured Lachnospiraceae bacterium
TTGCGTAGCTTAAAATGAAATCCGGATTTCTCACTCCGCCCTGATAAGCCTTCCGGAAAGCCGTCCATGCTTTCCTGTGATAGCTCCTCTGAGAACACGCCCTGGCGTAAAGCGCGAGATACCAGAAATTCTCCGGATCCTTATTGAGCAAGGTCTCCATTGTCTTTACGGCTTTTCCGGAATTTCCGTTTTCGAGCTGAGCATAAGCCAGCCAGTAGGAGAAAAAGGGCTGTGCGGGGAAGAGCTTTTGTGCTTCGAGCGCGGTATTCCCCATCCAGACCCAGTCATTCATCGATCTGCACTCCTCGATCTGTCTGGCGAACTGCTCTTCCCCCTTTGAAGCGAAGGAGGGAAAAAGGGGACCACCCTGCCCCTCCGCGTTGTCCTTCAACCTTTCATAGGCTGCCCGGATTTCCTGAAAACGCTGAGGATCTTTTTCAGGAGAGTATCTGCGAACCATCCTTGCATAAGCCTTCCGGATTTCTCCGGGCGAAGCCTTGTCCGTCAATCCCAGGGTCTGGTAGTCATTCATGTGTCTATACCCTCCAGAAAGCTGACTAGATCGATCAGGTTCTCCTCCAGCTCCTTCGCTTCATCCCACTCCTCCAGGATTATCGCTCTTTTCAGGGCATCCAGACCTTCGGAAAGAATGTCCATTTCCCCATCCATTGGAGAACCGATTTTTTTCATCATCCTCTCCACCCTGCGGATAACAGCGCGATACGCTGAAGAGCCTTTCACATCCTTCCATCCGGAAAGATCGATTTCCTCCTCATCCAAGGGCAGGGATCCGGTATCCTGCAGATCGATCTGGATCGAAGCCTGTTTCCCTGTGCTGACAATAACCGCCTTTACATCCAGGATCCCGTTTACATCATAGGCAAAGCTTACCTTGATATTTTCTTTCCCGGCACGACGGGAAGGAATTCCCGATATCCTGAACTCTCCCAGGAAATGGTTGCTGGTGACAAGAGCGCTTTCCCCCTGGTACACCCGGATATCTGCTTCCGTCTGATAATCATGGTGCGTGGTAAAAATCTCTGTCCTTTCCACCGGAATCGTGACATTTCTCGGAATAATGACCGTCATGTTGTTCACGGTATATCCGTCGAAAGACTGTACCCCAAGGGTATAAGGGTTGACGTCCGTCATCACTAGGCCTTCCTCCGGATCGATGATTCCCTGGATCATCCCTGCCTGGATGGCTGCGCCTTCCGCTACGGCCAAGTCCGGATTCACAGCCCTGGACGGAGTGATTCCCAGGAAGGAGGAGATGTCTTTCTCCACCATCGGCATCCGGGTGGAGCCTCCTACAAGAATGACACGGTCGATCTCGGAAGCCAGAATTCCGCCGTCCTGGAGGACAACCTCGATCGGAGCGTGAGTGCGCTCAATCAGATCCCGTGTCATCTCCTCAAACTGACCGACGGTAATCGTTTCGTCCAGAGCCAGCGGCTTGTCTCCTTTTCTGGCAATGAGCGGAAGCACAATCCGATAGGAATCCGAGGTTGACAATGCCATTTTGCATTCTTCCGCAGCGTCACGAATCCGGACCATCGCCTGCAGGCTTTCCTCCAGATCGATTCCGTGGAGCGTCCGGAAGCGGCGGACCAGATAATCGATCAGCTTCCGGTCAAAATCCTTTCCGCCAAGCTCATTGTCTCCGCTGCTGGCTTTGACCTCCAGGATTCCCTCAAACATTTCCAGCAGAGTAACGTCAAAGGTTCCGCCGCCAAGGTCATACACCAGGATATGGCTTTCCTCCTCCATATGCTCCAGGCCATAGCTTAATGCGGCGGCTGTCGGCTCATTCAGGATCCGCTCCACCTGCAGTCCGGCCCGGGTTCCGGCCAGAAGCGTTTCATGGCGCTGTATATCATCAAAGTAAGCGGGGACAGAAATCACCGCGCGTTCGATAGTTTCCCCCAGGTATTCGCCGGCATAGGTGCGGACATATTCCAGGATTCTGGAGGACAGATCGACAGGTGAATAATTCTGCTTTCCCAGGGTGATTTCCTTCCCTTTTCCGATCAGCCTCTTGACCTCCATTGCTGTCCTGTCCGGTGCCAGAAGCATCTGAGCCTTTGCGCGCTCCCCTACTATCCAGTTTCCGCCTTCATCCAGTCCGACAACGGAAGGGATAATGGCCTTGTGGTCCATCGTCAGCAGGATTTCAGGGCGTCCGTCCCGAAATACCGCAGCCTCGGTCGTAGAGGTTCCCAGATCAATTCCGATCACTGTAGACTTCTTCATTTCCCATTCTCCTTTATCTTATCACTCAGGCACTGTAATTCAGTTCCTCCGCCCTCTGACTTGTCTTCGTAAGCATCTGCTGCGCTGTCGTCAGTTGGCGATGTACGCATCGCCGCCTTCCTACGCCTTGCATATGCTCACGAATACTGCATCATATGGCTAAATTATTTCATTACAGCGCCTTAAGAACCGATCCGGAATTTATACCCTCAGTACTTCATCTCCGGACAATAGCTTCCGGCCAGGGCTGAGGATGCCGGAAAAAGTCACTCCCCGGTATAGCGGTAAGCACTCACTCTGGCTTTTTTCCTCACCGTTCCCCGATATACGATTCCAGGATCCAATACCGTCTCGATCCTGCCGTTCATCTTTTCCTCCGAAGCTTCCGTGACGGCAATGACCTCATGAATATCATAATTGACCATTTCGCCCGGACGACCGGTAACGGATAATCCGGCCAGGAGCCTTGCTCCCTCTACCGGTTCCTCCAGAAGAAGCAGCTGCTCCTTCCAGGCTTCCTGATCGGAAAATGCCTGACGGATGAGGTGAAGCTCCTCTTCATATCGCATACACAGAAGAAGCAGGTTTTCCACTTCCCCGGACGGACGTAAGGTTTTGCACTGTTCCCGAAGGTCTCCCCATTCCTCCAGCATGTCCTCGATCACCATATCGTGCCGGGAAACTGCCTTCTTCGTTTCCTGTACCAGACGGGTCAGATCTCCCGCAGCTGTACTGGTTTCCCTGACTAATCCGGTCAGCTCCTGGATCTGCCCGCTGACCTGCGCTTCGGATCTGCCCTCCTTTTCCTGCTGACGGGCTTCATATTCTTCCTGGCGGCAGGATTGTTCTTTTATCTCTCTGGTAATATCCTCCCGGATCCGGGCAAGCTGATCCGTCATGGCCTCACTATACTGCTTCAGTAATTGCTGAATTTTCTTTCCAAACATACTTTTCTCCTATGTGACAGTTCTGTGACCGGGTATATGATATCATAGTCTCACAGACAAAAACAATGGCCTCAGCTAACAAAACAAAAACGACAAGGAAAGGATGTTACAATTCACGAACCAGCCCTTCCCCGCGTGCGAGGTGAATGGTACCCTGGAAATGGCCATCCGTAAGCGTCGGTACTGAGTGAGTTACTCTTATGATGTCTGGTTTACGCATAAAAA
>CACZQU010000505.1 GCA_902783305.1 uncultured Lachnospiraceae bacterium
CGCCACCGACGACGATGACGACACCGTGGCAGAGATTGTCGGCAGCACCAATACCTTCCCCCAGACCATCGTGCTCAACCGCAAAGGTGAGGTTGTCTACAACAAGATCGGCTCCATCACTCCTGAGATGCTCTCTGCGTTGTATAATGAGGCGGATGAAAACTGAAGGTTTACCGCATGCAAGAGAAGGCTTTTCAACTTAATAATGCAGTCCTGGCGATGAACATTTACTGTTTATCAGCCGGCTTATGATCCGCCTGCGATAGTTGGAGTGATTTTCCGGAATTTTCAAGAGATTGCCGAAGCTTTACACAGAGTCTGAAGAGCCACAATCATCAGGATGGGTTGACAGCATAACAGTTCGCAACCAGGACAAGATTACCTTTACACTCATGCGTGGAATGAAATGGAAATCGAAACCTGAAAAAACTGCAGCCCTGCCAGAGTGAAACCTGACAGGGCTTTTCTTTTTTGATGAGCGGCACTTTTTCCGTTCCGTATCCGGAATATTATGTATAAGAAAAAGGGGAACCTATATGAAAAGACTTTGCTCCATACTGATAATGTCAACCGCTATTTCCATTTTGCTTCCGGCATATGCCCGGGTATCGGGGACAGAAACGGAACTGACCACGGAAACAGAGATCAATAAGGATATAGAAGAGGGAACAGATGTAAAGGCAGAGGAAGAAACAGAAACAGAGACAGAAACAGAAACAAAGACAGAAACAGAAACAGCAAAGGCAATAAAGACGGAATCTGAACCAGCGACAGAAGAGGAGACAACCACGGAAACTGTCAACGGAAATACGTCGCCAGGCTTCCCGGTTTCTGAAGAGCTTTCCATGGTAGAATATACGGTGGGGCTTGCACAGCCGGAATCCGGGACAATTTCTTCTGACAAGGATACCGCTTTATCCGGCGAACGTGTGACGATCCATGCAGATCTCGACAGATACCATATGGCCGGCAGCGTGACATATAATGGGCGAGCGGCTTTCCGGAACAGTGACGGAAGCTTTTCTTTCCTGATGCCGGAAGAGGATGTCATGGTTACAGCTGAAATCGAAGAATGTGATCCTGCCGATACAGCGGCAGATTTTGGGGTTCCGATAAAAATGCCTGTTCCGTTTGGAACAGCCTCGGCTTCTTCTGCCCATTTTGCCTATCCCTGTAATGAGCGTATCTCTTCCCTGCCATGGGACCTGCTCCAGCTTGCACCGGAGGAAGGCTATAGCTGGGAATATGATTATGTGGCGGACAAGCCTGCCTGGAAAACTACACTGATGGATTACGCAAATATTTACTCATTTATCCACAGCCATGAGCTTGACCCGGAAGCGGTCCGGGGAGTCCTTTCCGATGCGGAAAAAATGGTTCACCGCAAAGCGTTCTCGGACGAAGAAATCGACCTTCTCCTCGGAAACGATGAGGAAGCGGTGATGGCACATTTTGCGTCCAGAAACACCATCGTGATCGGGAATAAAGGGTACAGCCCCAAATGGATGTACCGCCATACGCTCAAGGATTATGAAGCAGAAGGCATTACGCCCGAAATGGTTGAAGCCGTACTTCCGTACTACTACAACCCCCTCTATGTACAGGAAGCTGCTGACGCTTTTTCCCAGAAGCTTTTCCAGTTCACATCCACCCTCACGCCGGTTAAATGGGAGCAGTGGAAAGCCGGGGATGTCAACCTGGATAACGTGGTTGACCGGGAAGATATTGCCTTGCTGCGCAGGTACGTGGATGGTGAAATACGGTTGGATTTCAGGCAATGGGCATCCGCAGAACTGACCGGAGACAGTACCGTGAATGAAGCGGACGTAAATGCTGTAAAAAACATCGTACTGTCCGGCTCAGCGGATGAACCCACGGTAATGCTGGACGTAATGGAGTATTGCCAGTACCCTGATTATCCTACAGGCTGCGAAAGTGTTTCGTTGTTCATGCTTCTGAAGTATTATGGCATAGATGTCACGGTAGACGATATTTATGACCTTCTTCCCATGGGTCAGCAGCCTTACGATGATGAGAATGGGATAAGGCACGGTGCAAACCCGGAACGTGAATTTGTCGGGGATCCCCGGAGCGGCATGTCCTACGGGGTCTTTCATGAACCCATTGCGAAAGTCTCCCGGTTCTTTAAGCCTGGCGTAAACACGGAAGCAGCTGCTTCGATAAATGATATCAAATCAATCCTGGATACAGGAAATCCGGTATTGGCATGGTATGTATCCGACCCGGTACGTGACATCATGTACCGGTGGAGCTGGATTGATGAAAACGGTGAAACGGTGGCATGGCCGGGTGGAGAGCACGCCATTGTCATCTGCGGCTATGATGATACTTCTTTCACCTACCGGGATCCGAATGCCGGTACAACGGTTGTGATCGATTATGATACGTTCGAAAAGAGCTTTTCGGAGCTTGGTGGAAGGATTGTCTATTATTGATGACTGACGGAACGCGGAGAGCGCAATGCCCGGAACCATCCGGAACAGTAAACTGATCAGAGTCAGTTTTCTGCCCGCGGAATCGTCACCTGACAGTCGTTATACTTCATAATGCTGCGGTTGACAGAATATCGGCCAGGAGGACTACAGATGAATATTTCACATCTCAGATACGTTGTCTGCATTGCTGAAATGGGATCCATTAATAAAGCAGCGGAAGAACTGCATGTCGCGCAGCCGAATCTGAGCAGGGTAATCAAGGAAATGGAAACCGATTTAGGCATCCGGTTTTTCCGCCGTTCTTCCAGGGGTATGCGCCTGACTGCAGATGGGGAATCCTTTGTCAATCAAGCCAGAAATATCCTTGGACAGATCGATGAACTGGAAAACAGGTATAAATCAATGGGAGGAAAAAAGCAATGCTTTTCCATTTCCGTTCCCAGAGCCAGTTATATTTCGGATGCCTTTGCCGTTTTTTCCCGATCCTTGGACAATATGGAAGCGGATATTTTTTATCATGAAAGCAACAACACCCTGCAGACGGTAAAGGATGTCCTTGAAGGCAGCTATAACCTGGGAATTATCCGTTATGACGCCAGTTACGATAAATATTTCAAACAGGTACTGGAAAAGAAAGGACTTTCCTATGAACTGGTATCCGAATTCTGCCCGGTTCTGGTCATGAGGGAGGACAGCGCTCTTGCCGGCAGAGATGTGATCTGTTATTCTGACCTGACGCACTTTATTCAGATTGCCCCTGCGGATTCCTATGTTCCCCCTCTTTTTCTGTCCTCCGAAAAGGAAAAAGAGTACCCGGCTGTTTCCCGGCATATCTATGTGTCTGAACGGGGTATTCAGTTTGATCTTCTTACGCAAAATCCGGAAACCTTTATGTGGGCTTCTCCTCTGCCGGAAAGGGTAGTGAAAAACCTGCACCTGGTTCAGCGGGAATGCATAGACAGCCGCCTCCAGTACCGTGATATGCTGATTCATCCGGCGGATTATCAGCTGACCATTCTGGATAAACGCTTTATCACCGATCTGACTTCTTCCAGACGAAACTGCATAAAATGATATCGATTCAGCTGCCTGATCGGTCTTGCTTACAAGCCGGTTCATATCATATTTGATATATTGAATATACTGTTTTGGTAATTCGCAAAGATAAAGCATTCCTTTATAATGATATCGGGAGTGCATAAACAGGAAAACGGTTTGCCAGACTAGAGCCCGCGTTTTTATAGGAGGAACTATATGGAAAATCAAACAAATCGGATAGTAGATAGTGTGGAATCATTGGAAGATGCCATCGCCCGGGTGCGTGAAGCGCAAAGGATTTTTGCCTCCTTCACCCAGGAGCAGGTAGACACGATCTTCCTCGCCGCAGCAACCGCTGCCAATCAAGCCCGCATTCCCCTGGCTAAGCTGGCAGTTGAAGAAACCGGAATGGGCATCGTGGAGGACAAGGTCATCAAAAATCATTATGCCAGCG
>CACZQU010000506.1 GCA_902783305.1 uncultured Lachnospiraceae bacterium
ACGGTGAGGCGGTCCCTCCAGATCGGAACGTCTTGGAACCTGAAAAGTCCCGGTAAGAGAGTCGTAATTCACAACAGCCTTTGTTTCCAGGATCTCAGAGGGATTCATCTCCAGGTCAATTCCCATGTCGAAGCGGTCGATCATCCTTCTCCAGTTTTCCGGATCAAGCACTGCTACATAAGGAACCTTCGTATCCTTCATCGCGTTCTCTGCCGTACAGATCGTCAGGACATCTCTTATCTGATAAAACAATACATCTCCATCATTCATCACTGTTCTCCCAACAAACGAAGCTCTGGCATGATAATCCGTCCTGTCATTTTATGCTTTTCTGCAGTTCACAAAGTGCTTCCACAAGACCGTATAATGGATTCGGCGTCATATAGTCCCGGTAAATTCCAAAGGGGTAATCCGTATAAATGACGAACAGGTACGGTCCGTTTTCGGTATAGACGATGCCGGTGTCATTGATCGCGCATTCGTCATTTGTGGGATCTCCATCGGTAAAACCGGCGGGAGGAACGGCGTAGGGATCATAGTCTTCGTCCTCATCAAGGCCGCATTCCCAGCCAGCCTTAGTCTGAACAAGATAACGGTTCTGCAGAACCTCCTTTGTGGCAGAAGCCAAAGTATCCGTATAATATGCTCCGAAACCTGTGGTGTCCTCCCCGCTGTGAAAAAAGGTGTAAAGCCTTGTCCACATCTTCAGCATATCTCTGGCGGTAAAGCTGCGGGGATAATACAGCTCCGCAAAGCCTTCGTTCACACCGGTTTCCACGCACCATCTGCGGATCGGCTCCATGCCGTAAGACGCGCGCAGAGTTTCATAGGCATCATTGTCAGAATACACTATCGCATCATGCATATCCTGCCCGCTTTCCACAAGACAGTCCGGATCGTAAGCCAGAAGAGAAGCCACATAGATGGCTTTGACAGTGCTTTGTGTACACATGGGCATGCCGGAGCAGAAAGAAACTCCTGACTGCGATTTCAGGTCAACCATAATCAGGGATACTTTGTGGTTATCCGCACAGAGATTGTCGATCTCCAGGCGCAGCTGCTCCAGAGATTCTCCGGAAGGAAGGAAAGACCCAAAGACCGTCAGCCCGTCATCGTCCTGCAGGCTGTCAATCAGCGCGCGGATCTGAGGCATGTCGTCAATATATGCTTTTGCGGCGGCCATGTCGTATGACGGGGCAGCCAGGATCCCGGCGGATTCGCTTTCCAGAGATGGCAGGTCTGAACCGGAAAACGAAGCATCGAAATCCATCTCCTCTCCCTCCAGATGCTCCTGAGCCAAAGCATCTGCTGAAATAAGCAGCGCGATGATCATCCATAGTATTCCTGACCATCTCATCACCTTATCGTATCCTTTCCGTGAGCATTTCCAGATAATCTCTCTCATTTTGCTGCCCTTCTCCTTTATCATCACAGTACTACAATAACCGGATTGATCCGGGATTCCCCTGTTTACGTAAAAAACCGTCCGCGTATTCATCCCGCTATACTCTTTTTTCCAGGTGCAGGCGGTACGGCACCGTCCAGAGGAGCATGGCGCCCCATCCGATCATACAGGCCAGCGCAACACCGGATATGCCCATTCCCGGTACCAGCACAAGGGTGGAAACCACGCGGAAGGAGATCTGGGTCAGTGTCGCAAAGAGAGATGTCTTCATCGCGCCGACACCCCGGAGATAGCCCTGCATACCGTTTGTGAAGCAAGGAAGCCAATAGCAGAAGCCGATCACATTGAAATATGTCACGCCGGCCTGGATAATTGCCTCATCTGTCGAAAACAACGCCATCAGCGGAGTACGCAGGAGCAATACAACAGCACATACGAGAATACCGCTTCCGGCCTCCAGCAGCATACCTTTGTAAAAGCCCTGCTCTACACGCGAATTTTCCTTTGCGCCTTTGTTTTGTGCGATCAAAGACGTCATAGCAGAAGAAATGCTCCGCCCCGGCAGCAGGCCGATATCCTCGATTTTCCTTGCCGCGCTGAAAGCCGCTGCCGCGGAAACGCCGAGGGTGTTAATCGTTCCCTGAATGATTACGTTTCCGATAGGCTGGGCGCACTGCTGCAGTGCGGTAAACCCGCCATAGGTAAGGGTTTTCCGCGCAAGAGACCTGTTGATGTGCAAGGTCAGCGGAGAAAAGCGCAGCTCCTGTACGTTTCGGTTGACATAGCCAATACATAAAAGCGCACTGACACCCTGTGCGATCATGGTTGCCAGTGCTGCTCCGGACACACCCAGCCGGAAAACAGCGACAAGCAGCAAATCCAGAATAATGTTGATCATGCACGAAAGGATCAGGTACTTTACCGGTGTCCGCGAATCCCCTACACTGCGCAGCGCGGCAGCATAGATATTATAAAGGCAGGTAAAAGGCATACCAAGAAAAATAATACGCAGATAAACTGAGGCATCTGCCATAGCTTCAGGCTGTACATGCATGAGGCGGAAGATGGTTCCCGAAAGAGGAATCCCGGTC
>CACZQU010000507.1 GCA_902783305.1 uncultured Lachnospiraceae bacterium
TGAGGGACTTGTTTTTGTGGGCGCTGCCGGGATTGCCGTCAGGGCAATCGCTCCCTATGTCCGAAGCAAGGTCTGTGATCCTGCTGTCGTGGTGGTGGATGAGCTCGGAAAATATGCCATACCGATTCTGAGCGGACATCTTGGGGGTGCAAATGATCTGGCGGGAAGGATCAGCAGGATATCCGGCGCCCAGGCTGTGATCACGACGGCGACAGATATCCGGCAGGTTTTTTCCGTTGACGAATGGGCCAGGAGGCAGGGATGCCGGATTCTCAATCCTTCGCGGATCAAGACGGTTTCTGCGGCTTTACTGGAGGGAAAGATCATCCGTGTCTGGTCGGAATGGCCCATCACCGGCGAACTGCCGGAGGGAGTCCGGCTGACCGGGAAGCGTGAAGAAGCACAGGTCTGCCTGACCATTCATGAAGGCTCTCCGGATACGGCACTTGTTGTGGTGCCCTGGAGGATGACGGCAGGGATTGGCTGCCGTAAGGGAATAAGTGAAGAACAGATCGAAGCATTTTTCACGGCCAGGATGCGGCAGAATGGTTTCCTTCCGGACGCCGTACGGCAGGTCTGCTCGATTGACCGAAAAAAGGACGAGGAAGGGCTGCTGGCTTTTTGCAAAAGCCATGGCTTTGCACTTGATTTTTTTTCCGCAGAAGAGCTGTCGGCAGTAAAAGGGAATTTTACCTCTTCTCCTTACGTCCGGGAAGTGACCGGAGTAGACAATGTCTGTGAGAGAAGCGCGGTCCTGGGAAGCGGGGGCACGCTGCTGCTGAAAAAACAGCGCGGAAACGGTATTACGCTGGCACTGGCGTTTGACGGTTTTTCTCCCAGCTGGCGCTGGAGAATGGAATAAAAGAATGGGGACACTATACCTGGTAGGAATCGGACCTGGAGACCGGGAGAATCTGACGAGGGCGGCAGCAGCCGTAATGGAAAAAGCAGATATTCTCTGCGGCTATGAGACTTACGTCAAGCTTGCGAAACAGTGGTATCCGGAAAAGGAAACGTTTACAACCCCTATGCGCAGGGAACAGGAGCGCTGCAGGAAAGCACTGGAGCTTGCCCGCAGCGGAAAGTGTGTTGCAATGCTTTGCAGTGGAGATGCCGGAGTATATGGAATGGCAGGCCTGGTCATGGAAATGGCCGGGGATGAGGCGGATCCGGAAATCATCGTCATCCCGGGGATCACGGCCGCTGTTTCGGGAGCCGCGCTCCTTGGGGCTCCTTTGTCAAATGACTTCTGCGTGGTTTCGCTGTCGGATCAGCTGACAAAATGGGAAACCATCGAAAGGCGGCTGCGGGGTGCGGCTGCGGGCGGATTTCCCATCTGTATTTATAATCCGGCATCCCGGCAGCGCCCGGATCATCTGCGTAAAGCATGTGAGATTCTGCTGGACTACCGGCCCGGGGACACGGTCTGCGGATGGGTCCGGAATATCGGAAGAGACGGACAGGAAATCAGGATCACAACGCTTGACGGACTGAAGGAGGAAAAAGTGGATATGCTTACCACCGTGTATGTCGGCGGGGAGGATACCATCCTGTCCGGAGGCCGGATGGTGACCCGGAGAGGGTACAGGGGAAAAGAATGAAAATTCTGTTGTTCGGCGGTACGACAGAGGGAAGGCTGCTGGCGGCGAAGCTGGCAGGGGAGGGGCATGAAGTGACAGTCTCCACGGCGACAAAGCTGGGAGAGGAAGAGCTGCGGGGAATTCCGGGCATTTCAGTGATTTGCGGGAGGCGTTCTGAGGAGGAGATCGAGAACCTTCTGGAGGGATTTGAGCTCTGTATTGACGCTACGCATCCCTATGCCCGGCAGATCAGCCGTTTCGTCCGGGCGGCCTGCGATAAAAAGAAGGTCAGACTGGAAAACCGGAAACGAAGAGTGGAAGACAACGGGGAAGGTATCCGTGTTTCTTCTGTGAAAGAGGCGTCCGGCTACCTTTGCGGCAAACCGGGAAATATTCTGGTGACGACCGGATCGAAGAACCTGGGAGATCTTGCGGAGCTGGACCGGGACCGTCTCTATGTGAGAATCCTGCCTTCCCATGAGGGAATTGCGGCCTGCGAAGCAGCCGGACTGCCCCACCGGCATATCATCGCGATGTATGGTCCGTTTTCGGTGGAGCTGAACGCCGCCCTGATCCGGCAATATGATATCCAATGGCTGATTACCAAAAACAGCGGGGTGGAAGGCGGCTTTCCCCAGAAAGCGGAGGCAGTGAGACAGACGGGGATACAGATGCTGGTAGTCGGGCACGACTGACCGGTCAATCTGTATGCTTCCTGAATCTCCGGATATTCTGCGGCAGCAGAGCCGTTTGCAGCTGTGGAATGCCGGGATTTCTGAGACACGGATGTGCATACAGAAACACCTCTTAGCAACCGCAAAAAAAATTGAAAAAAATTTGAAAATGTTGTTGACAAGCAGTAAGAGATGTGATAAATTGAACAAGCTGTCGCCGAGAGAGGCAGGACAGCAGATCAGAACTTTGATAACTGAACAGTGAAACACATACGATTCTCGAAAATTTCTTTACAATGAATTTTTGTGGATGCAAATCCAAA
>CACZQU010000508.1 GCA_902783305.1 uncultured Lachnospiraceae bacterium
TCAAGAAGGAATTCCCCGACAGACACTTTGACTGCGGAATAGCAGAAGGCAACATGATGGCTGTCGCGGCCGGACTTGCATCCATGGGCATGGTGCCGTTCGCGTCGACATTCGCCATGTTTGCCGCCGGAAGAGCTTTCGAACAGGTGAGAAATTCCATCGGTTATCCTCACCTGAACGTAAAGATCGGAGCGACGCACGGAGGAATATCTGTCGGAGAAGACGGAGCGTCCCATCAGTGCTGTGAGGACTTTGCTCTGATGCGTTCCATCCCCGGGATGGTGGTGATGTCCCCTGCTGACGATGTCGAGGCCAGGGCAATGGTAAAGGCCGCCTATGAATATGAGGGACCGGTTTATATGCGCTTCAGCAGGCTTGCGACCCCGGTTTTCAACGATGAAGCGACGTATCAGTTTGAAATCGGAAAGGGTGTCACCCTGAGGGACGGCAAGGATGTGACCATCGTGGCGAACGGACTTTGCGTACCGGCGGCATTGGAAGCCGCAGAGAAGCTGGCCGCGGACGGGATCGATGCGAGAGTGATCAACATCCATACCATTAAGCCTCTGGATGAGGATCTCATCGTGAAAGCCGCCAAAGAGACCGGCAAGATTGTCACAGTTGAAGAGCACAACGTCCTTGGAGGACTGGGCGGAGCAGTCTGCGAGTGCCTGTGCGGAAAATGCCCGGTACCGGTGAAGCGTCTGGGCGTACAGGATGTATTCGGAGAATCCGGACCTGCGGGAGCCCTTCTGGCCAAGCATGGTCTGGACGCGGAAGGCATTTACAGACAGGTCAAAGAATTCGTGTAATCAGACCCTTGTCCGCCTGGGATAAAAGGGACTGCCTGCGCGGAGATCCCGTCCGGGAATCCCCGGCATGGGCTGTCCGAAGACGGGCGGTGAAAAGAGATTTCCCGGAGCTTTGACGCAAAATATCCGGGATGATGTCCCGAAAAAAGACAAACCAGTAAGAAAGTCAGATATCCCGCAGCCAGCTGCGGGGTATTTGACTTATATTTTTCATTTATGGCAGGATCCGGTGAGCGCGCAGCGCGGAATAATCCGCAGGAATCTTTTTGCAAGTTACTATTCACGGTCTGACCTTCCCCGTGCGTGGCTTTACGGTTAATCCGTGAGGAGTAACATTTGCATTGCAGCCATTTATAGTAAGCGCATGAATTCAATACGCATTGACGTTTACGATAGATGCAGGCAGTGAATTCGTTTACTATGTCTGCTGCCGCGAGTATGGATGAGAGGGAGAAGCAATATGGCGGAATCGTGGAGTGATTATCGGAGGGATAAGCAGAGGCAGCGCCTCAGGGAGGACCGTACCAGAAGAGTCTCCCCTCGGGAGCAGCGTATGCGGAGAAAGAGGTCGATCCGTCTTGCGCTGATCATTCTTTCTGCCGGGCTCCTTGTTTCCGGGATCTATTACTGGATTTTTGTGAGAACCTATCATGGGATCAAAGTGATACAGACCAGACAGCAGGAGGATACGGTTTCCTCCCGTTATCTGGAAATGGATGGGAAGATTCTCCGGTATACCCAGGATGAAGTGTCCCTGGAAAACCTCTCTTTGGATCCGCAGTGGTCGTATTCTTACCGGATGACCAATCCTGTAGCTTACGTCAAGGGCACACATGCCGTGATCGCCGACATGGACGGGACTTCGATGGTGATTCTGAACAAAGAAGGCGTCACCGGAACCGTCAGTACACCGTATACGATCGTGAAAGCCTGTGTTTCCCGCAAGGGTCTGGTTGCCGCGATCCTGGACGGCGGCGGGGATACCTGGATCAACTTTTACAGTACGGACGGAAGCCTGATCGCGGAAACCCAGACCACGATGGAGGATCCGGGATATCCTCTGGATCTCGCCCTGTCTGACAATGGGATCATCATGATGGTGGCGTTTCAGTATGTCAAGGGCAGCGAAACCACAAGCTATGTGGCGTTCTACAATTTCGGAGATGTCGGACAGAATGAAGATGACCGGATTGTCAGCGGATATACCTATGAGGGAACCGTCATGCCGCAGATCGAGTGCCTGGATTCTTCTCACAGCGTAGCCTTTCGCGATGACGGCTTTACGGTTTACACCGGAAACCAGGTGCCGAAGGAGAGCAGGACCGTAAAGGTCGACCGGGAGATTGTGAGCACCTTCTGCGATGAGAGCCATATCGGGCTGGTATTCAAAAACGATGGAATGGAAAACCTCTACCGGATGCAGGTCTATTCGGTCAGTGGTGATCTGAGGTACTCCAGAGAGTTCAATATCGCCTACAATACCATTAAAATGAGCCAGGATTATATCCTGATGTACAATAATGCTCAGCTCTGTGTCATGACGGATTCGGGAAAACAGCGGTTTTTAGGGACGATCGACGGAAACATCAGTTCCTGTCTGAAGGTCGGCATGAACCGGTACCTGCTGGTCCTGGACAACGGTGTAAATATTATGCGTCTGATTTGAGTCAGGGGGACGGTTCCCGGTGATGCTTTAAAAATTCGTCACCAGGAACTGTCGATTTGATTCGCCCGAAGGGTGGCATGTGGAATGAGTTAAGGGGACGGTTCTCAGTGATTCATGATAAAAATGAGTCACTGAGAATCGTCCCTTGACTCATGCGGAGGAGGAAAAGATGGAAGCGATCATGAAAATGGGAAGTCAGCATGGAATCACGGCGGCAGGCTTGATCGTCCTGGCCTTGCTGATTGCCAGCTTTGCTTTTGGCTGGTACAGGGGACTGGTCAGGGAGATCCTGTCCCTGACGTATGTGATTATCGTTTTTGTTCTGGTCTGGGTGATCAATCCCCGTGTTGACTCCTTTTTGCAGAACAATACGAAGCTTTACACGACAGTGGAAACGCAGAGCCGGAAAGCGGTGGAATCTGTCACCTCACAGCTTGGCATTTCCGCGCTTTCCAGTCCGGAAAGCATTGTGGAGCAGCTGCAGATTCCGGATTTCATGAAAAAACAGCTTCTGGAGAATAATAATCCCCAGGGATATCAGGCTTTGGATGTCTCAGGATTTACCGAGTATCTCACGGTCTTCCTGAGCCGGAAAATCTGCAGCGGGATTTCTTTTGTGATTTCCTGGATCATTGCAGCGATTGTGGTCAAGCTGCTTTCCCTTCTGCTGGAATCGGTCATGAAGCTTCCTTTGCTGAACGAAGCCAACAAGCTTGGCGGCGGAATCATCGGCGGAGTCAAGGGTATCTTCCTTGTCTGGCTGGTCATGCTGCTCCTGACAGTGTTCTGCAATGCGGAGTTTGGAAGAAAGGCGCTGGAGACAATCAAAAAAGATGTCATACTGGCATTCTTATATGAAAAGGATCTGCTGATCCGGATCTTTATGTGAAAAAGGGGTTATGCGCTTTCTGCCTGTTTCGGGACGCTGATGACCGCATCGCCGCCTTCTTCCGCCTTGAAGAATCGAATTTATGACTCCAGTGCAAA
>CACZQU010000509.1 GCA_902783305.1 uncultured Lachnospiraceae bacterium
GAATATAGGGGCGTGCAAAGAATCCATCGCTCCACTTGCGAGCAAGCTCGCAGTGGAGCATGGCTTTTTGCACTGGAGTCATAATATTCTTTTCTTGCAGTAAGCGCTGCTGTTTTCAGTGTCTTACCTGGCGCTTAGTGTTTTTTATGGCTGCTTCAGACAGCGCGCCACATACTGCCCCGTAAAGGAAGAAGGAACCTTTGCGATTTCTTCCGGGGTTCCGGACGCAATGACCGTCCCTCCGCCGTCTCCACCCTCCGGACCAATATCGATAATATAATCCGCCGTCTTGATTACATCAAGATTATGCTCGATCACGACTACCGTGTTTCCTCCTTCACACAGACGGTGCAGGATCTGTACCAGCTTGTTGACATCGTCGAAGTGAAGTCCTGTCGTCGGTTCATCCAGAATATAAATGGTTTTCCCGGTACTTCTGCGGCTCAGCTCCGATGCCAGCTTGATCCTCTGTGCTTCCCCGCCGGAAAGCTCCGTGGAAGGCTGACCAAGGCGGATGTAGGAAAGGCCTACATCGTAGAGCGTCTGCATCTTGTTGCGGATGGACGGGACATTCTGAAAAAACTCCAGGGCTTCTTCCACCGTCATGTTCAGCACGTCATAAATATTTTTATCCTTGTACTTCACTTCCAGGGTTTCCCGGTTGTACCGTTTCCCTTTACACACCTCGCAAGGTACATAGACATCCGGGAGAAAATGCATCTCTATCCGGATAATCCCGTCGCCGCTGCAGGCTTCACAGCGCCCTCCCCTGACATTAAAGCTGAACCGGCCTTTCCTGTACCCCCGGGCTTTGGAATCCGCCGTCGCGGCAAACAGATCCCGGATCTGGTCAAAGACCCCGGTATAGGTTGCAGGATTGGACCTTGGTGTCCTTCCGATGGGGGACTGGTCAATGCAGATGACCTTGTCAAGCTGCTCCGTTCCCTGGATGTCCTTGTGCTTTCCCGGAACCGTCCTTGCCCTGTTCAGGGTTCTGGCAAGGCTCTTGTACAGAATTTCATTCACCAGGGAGCTCTTTCCCGATCCGGATACCCCGGTTACGCAGGTCAGGACGCCAAGCGGAAATACCACATCGATGTTTTTCAGATTGTTCTGCGCGGCTCCTCTCACGGTCAGAAAACCGGAAGGCTTCCTCCGGCTGCCGGGAATCTCAATCCTTTTCCGCCCGGAAAGATAATCGCCTGTCACGGAAGCGGGACAATCCATCAGATCCCTGGCTGTGCCGGCAGCCACCAGCTCACCGCCATGTTCTCCGGCACCTGGGCCGATATCCACGACATAGTCTGCGCTCCGGATCGTATCCTCATCGTGCTCTACGATGATCAGACTGTTTCCCAGATCCCGCAGCCGCATGAGTGCATGCAGGAGCTTGTCATTGTCCCGTTGGTGCAGCCCGATACTGGGTTCGTCCAGGATATATGCCACTCCGACCAGGCCGGAGCCGATCTGGGTGGCCAGCCGGATCCTCTGCGCTTCCCCTCCGGAAAGAGTCGCCGTCGCCCTTGACAGGGATAAATACCCCAGGCCGACCTCCGCCAGAAAACCGACCCTGCTGCGGATCTCCTTGATCACCTGCCCTGCGATCAGCATCTGCTGCCCGGACAGCTGCATTCCCTCCAGAAAAGTCTGAAGCACATCGACCGGCATCTGCGTCATCTCATAGATATTTCTGTCCGCCACCGTGACCGCAAGAGCTTCCTTTTTGAGTCTCTGCCCCTTGCAGGTCTTGCAGGGAGTAAATCTCATGAAAGATTCATACTCCTGTTTCATGGTTTCAGATGCTGTCTCACGATATCGCTGCTCCACATTCCGGATGAGTCCGGGAAAAGCCACGTCATAAACGCCGGTTCCCCGCTGGCCGGAATAATGAACCTTCACCGTCTTTCCGTCCGTCCCCTCCGTAATGATCCGGCGGATTTCCTCCGGATACTCCTGAAAAGGTGTGGACAGACTGAATCCATACTCCTCACTGAGGGCAGTCAGTATTGCCCTTGTAAAGCTCTTCGGATCCGTACAGGACTGCCATCCCATGACCTGTATCGCACCCTCATCTATGGAAAGCGACATATCCGGAATCATCAGCTCCAGGTCAAACTCCATCTTGTACCCCAGTCCCAGGCAATCCGGGCAGGCGCCAAAGGGATTGTTGAAGGAAAAGCTTCTTGGCTCGATCTCGGATATGCTGATCCCGCAGTCCGGACAGGAATAGCTCTGGGAAAAGGTCATCGTGTTTCCGTCCATGGTGTCCACGATCACCAGGCCTTCCGCAAGGCTCATCACCGTCTCGACGGAATCCGCGAGACGCTGCCTGATCCCCGGTTTTACAATCAGCCTGTCTACCACGACTTCAATAGTATGCTTGATGTTTTTTTCGAGGAGGATTTCCTCCGAGAGCTCGTAGAGATTTCCGTCGATCTGCACCCGTACATAGCCGCTGCGTCTCATCTGCTCAAGCAGCTTTGCGTGTGTTCCCTTCCTTCCCCGTACCACCGGTGCCAGAAGCTGGATTCTGGTTTTCTCCGGCAAGGCCATGACCTGATCCACTATCTGGTCAACCGTCTGCGCGTGGATTTCCCTGCCGCACTTCGGGCAATGAGCAATTCCGGCTCTTGCATACAGAAGGCGGAGGTAATCATAGATCTCCGTTACCGTCCCGACGGTGGAACGCGGGTTTCTGTTGGTGGTTTTCTGGTCGATGGAAATGGCAGGAGGAAGTCCTTCAATGCTTTCCACATCCGGCTTTTCCATCTGCCCCAGGAACTGCCTCGCATAAGAAGAGAGGGACTCCATATAGCGTCTTTGTCCCTCCGCGTATATTGTGTCAAAGGCCAGGGAAGACTTCCCGGATCCGGAAAGCCCTGTCAGAACGACAAGCTGATCTCTGGGAATATCGACATTCAGGTTTTTCAGATTATTGACATTCGCTCCGCGAATGTGGATATAGGGTTGCTTCACTGATTTATTCTGCATTCAGTCACTCCAAATTAGGGCTTCATTTACGTAAGCAGGAAGGAACTCATCACGGCATTGCTGACCGGAATTCCTTTTGGGGTCAGGCGCAGGAAACCGTTTCTTCTCTCCAGCGTTCCAAAGCCTGTATGTGTGCGGACAGCCTCCCCGAACACATCGTCTGTTGTTTTTCCAAACCGGCGGAAAAAGGCCTCTTCCTCCACGCCCCGGCGAAGGCGAAGTCCCAGAAACATGGTTTCCGACATTTCATCCTCTACAGACAATATTTCCCTGTTCTCCCGGATTGTGTCCGGACAGGCCGACCATGTAAGGTACTTCTCCAGATTCCTCGTGTTTGAGAAACGTTCCCCTTTCCACAGAGAAGCCGCGCCAAGGCCGAGCCCCAGATAATCAACTCTCGTCCAGTATCCGATATTGTGACGACACTGCCGTCCTTCCCTGGCATAATTGGATATTTCATAAGGCTGAAAGCCAAAGCCGGACAGGACTTCGCCGGCAGACTCATACATGGCATACCACAGCTCCTCATCAGGCAGCTCCAGATGACGGGAAGCAAAAGGTGTTCCCTCCTCGATCATCAGGCCATAAGCCGAAATATGCTCCAGACCCAGTCCGGCTGCTATACGCAGGGTTTCCTGCCATAAAGGCAGAGTCTGCCCCGGCAAGGCAAACATCAGATCCGCACTTATATTATCAAATCCACAGGTTCTGGCCGTAGACAGGCTTTGCCTGAAATCCCCGAAGGTATGAATTCTTCCCAGAAGGGAAAGCTCCCAATCCCAGACCGACTGAAGGCCGATGCTCAGCCGGGTAACCCCGGCCTCCTTCATCGCGCAGAGCTTCTTCCATGACAAAGTCCCCGGATTAGCCTCCATGGTTATTTCGGCGTCCGGGGTGAAAGAGAATTGTCTATGCAGTTCGTCGAGAATCCTGATTATCTGCTTCTCTGTCAGAAGAGACGGCGTGCCCCCGCCCAGATAAGCCGTACAGACGGTTCCGCCACCGGCTGCCCGGATCTCCCTGACGAGGGCATCCACATATTTCTCCATCGTCTCCGGATCAGCCGGAGCAGACAGGAAATCACAGTAGCCGCACTTCCTCACACAAAAGGGAATATGGACATAGAGTTCAAATCTCACTCTTCTTCCTCTTCATAGTATCCGTCTTCCTCATAAGAGCTGTAATCCTCATCGTAATCATAGTTCTCCTCATCTTCGCCCATATCCGTCTGCTCCTCATCCGAATCCGTTTCCTGGTCTGACTCCCCGGCCGAAACATCGGTTTCAGAGGATTCAGAGGATCCGGATGATTCAGAGGATTCGGAAGATTCAGAGGATACCGTACCGGAGCCTGCCGGGGAAGACCCTTTTTTCGCCACGTACTCATTGATCTGGGTAAGGCTTCCGGAAGAACTCACCGCATCAGAGCTGACTGATCTGGACGAGCCGGCCTGGTCCTGAGCACTGTCAGCCTGCAAAGAAGAATCCTCCTGGGCTGTCTGGCTTTGGATGTCCGAAGACAACGCCTGAGCCTCGCCGTCAGCCGGAGTCTGCACCAGGCCGGAAGCTGATGTGTCATCGGCAGGCTTTGCCGGTTGCGGCGTGGGACTTACCACTTCCTCCACCACCGGCCTGGAGGTCACTTCCTGGGTCGGATAAATGTCGAGCCCGCTCTTTCTGGCAGACGAATCCCTGCTCCGCAGGAACACAACAGACCCGACAATCAATGCTGCCGCAACAGCCAGCCCGATCAGAAAGCGAAGCCTGAATTTACTGTCCTTCATGATGAGTTCAAACAGGTAAGTAAAAAAGTCTCCGACAAGCAGCAGGATATCCTGTATACGTCCCAGCAATCCGCTAATAATATCTCTCATAAGGGCTCCCCCCCTTTCATCATCTGTCATCCAGCTTCAATACACTCATAAAGGCCTTCTGAGGAATTTCCACGCTGCCGACCTGCCGCATCCTCTTCTTGCCTTCCTTCTGTTTTTCAAGAAGCTTTTTCTTTCTGGTGATGTCACCGCCGTAGCATTTGGCAAGCACGTCTTTACGCAGTGCCTTTACCGTTTCCCTCGCGATGATCTTGCTCCCGACAGCCGCCTGAATCGGGATCTCGAAAAGCTGCCTGGGAATCTCCTCTTTCAGCTTCTCACACATTTTGCGGCCTCTCTCGTACGCTGTCCCTGCGTGGACAATAAAGGAAAGCGCGTCCACTTCCTCCTTATTGACGAGGATATCCAGCTTGACCAGCTCGCTCCGCTCATATCCTTCAAGCTCATAGTCCAGAGACGCATATCCCCGGGACCGGGACTTGAGCGCATCGAAAAAGTCATAAATGATCTCATTGAGGGGAAGGCGGTACTTGAGCAGCGCTCTTGTCTCCTCCATATATTCCATCCCCAGATACTGTCCTCTGCGCTCCTGGCACAGATCCATTATGGAGCCGATAAATTCCGTCGTCACCATAATCTCGGCTGAAACGACCGGCTCTTCCATGTAATCAATCTCTGACGGATCCGGAAGATTGGTAGGATTCGTCAGGTCAATCACCTCTCCATCTGTCTTGTGCACTTTATAGATAACACTGGGAGCTGTCGTAATCAGATCGAGATTGTACTCTCTCTCCAGCCTCTCCTGAATAATCTCCAGATGAAGCAGGCCCAGAAAGCCGCAGCGGAATCCAAAGCCCAGCGCGACGGAGGTTTCCGGCTCATAAAACAGCGACGCGTCATTGAGCTGCAGCTTCTCCAGCGCATCCCGCAGGTCACCATACCTTGCTCCGTCTGCCGGATACACTCCGCAGTATACCATGGACTGCACCTTTTTATATCCGGGCAGTGCTTCCTGGCATGGATCCGCGTCGTCCGTTACCGTATCTCCCACCCGGGTGTCTCTGACATTTTTAATGCTTGCCGTAAGATACCCTACCATACCCGCGGACAGCTCATCGCAGGGGAGAAACTGTCCCGGCCCGAAATATCCGACCTCCACCACCTCGGCGGTAAACCCCGTAGCCATCATCCGGATCCGGGTTCCCTTGCGCACAGTGCCGTCCATGATCCGGCAGAAGACAATCACTCCTTTATACGGATCATAAACCGAATCAAAGATCAGAGCCTTCAAAGGCTTCAGCGGATCTCCCACCGGCGCCGGAATCCTCCGGATCACCTGCTCCAGCACATCGCGTACATTCAGGCCGGTTTTCGCCGAGATCCTGGGGGCATCCTGAGCCTCCAGCCCGATGACATCCTCAATTTCATTGACCACACGGTCAGGCTGCGCGCTGTCGAGGTCGATTTTGTTGATTACAGGAAGAACCTCCAGATCATGGTCCAGAGCCATATAGACATTGGCCAGAGTCTGGGCTTCAATGCCCTGTGCAGCATCCACCACCAGAATTGCTCCGTCGCAGGCGGCCAGCGAACGGGATACCTCATAGTTGAAATCCACGTGACCCGGAGTGTCGATCAGATTCAGAATATATTCATCGCCGTCCAGGGCTTTATAGATCATCCGCACTGCCTGGGATTTGATCGTAATCCCGCGTTCTCTTTCCAGATCCATATTGTCCAGGATCTGTGCCTGCATCTCACGCTCGGTGAGAAGTCCAGTCATCTCGATGATCCGGTCCGCCAGCGTGGATTTGCCATGGTCAATGTGGGCGATAATGCAGAAGTTGCGAATTTTGCTTTGATCCGTCATCCAATTCCTCCTGAACAATAAGGTCATCAATACTCAAAACTGTATGGATTATATCACACTTCCCCACCGCAGGCAACGTCTTACCGGGCTGCAGTTTATGGATCGGTGTGCCGGAGTTACAATTCACGGATGAACAGTAAAGCCACGCGCGGGCGAGTGGTCAGACCGTGAATTGTAACGCCGGATCGCCATTTGCGGCAAATAATGGTTGACAAGACAGCCGGATTGGAATAGAATATGAAAGCATGTTCGGACGGAGCCGTGTGAACCCGGCCGGGCGATGATTCATGAGGGACAGGAGGTGAAATAAATGGCAAACATTAAATCCGCAAAGAAGAGAATTCTCGTCACCAGGACAAAGACCGCGAGAAACAAATCCATCCGTTCTGAGGTCAAGACTTCCATCAAGAAAGTGGAGGCAGCTGTCGAGAACAAGGATAAGGCTGCAGCCGCAGCTGCTCTGACAGATGCGATCTCTACGATCAGCAAGGCCGGCACCAAGGGTGTTTATCACAAAAATAATGTCTCCCGCAAGGTTTCCCGGCTCTCAAGACTCGTCAACAGTATCGGCTGAGAAGCCGTCCGGGACTTGTTTCCGTTTTCATATATGAGATATTGATGACTTGCCGTTGTCATTTCGCCAGACAGCAGCAGACATGATCACGAAAAAAGCAGCCGTTCCGTCAGCGGCTGCTTTATTTTTTCTGTTTTCGTGCTGCGCCTTCGGCTTGCACTCACTAAGTACCGACGCTGAGCGGATGGCCATTTCCAGGGTACCATTCACCTCGCGCGCGGGGAAGGGGCAGGCCGTGAATGGTTACTTTTTCTTTTTCCGGGATGCTGAAGAAAGGTTGATTTACGACCGGTTCCTGACAGCCTGATTCCGGTTTGCGCTGTATTTTATGATCAGCAGCTCCACCGCAAGGAGGTCATTCATCCTTCCCGTTTTGATGGCTTCATCCATCTCAGCCACATCTGCCACTGCCCGGGCCAGTTCATCGGGACTGAATCTGCGCGCGCACTCCATGAGCTTTTTCACCGCGAAGGGACGTACGCCGATCCGGGAAGCCAGCTCGGCATTGCTCAGGTTTTCCCCCGCCAGTTCACCGGCATACAGCACCTGCGTAAACTGCCTGCCCAGAAGCACAAGGATCTTGACCGGAGACTCCTTCAGCGCCAGCAGGTCTTTATACAGCTCCAGAGCCTTTTTCTGATCCCGCTGAGTGATCGCCCGCAGCATGTCAAAAATCCGGTCCTGCAGTGTCACGCTGCAAATCTCCTCGATATCCGTATCCCGGATTTCGTCTCTGTTCCCCACATAGCCTGTCAGCTTATCCATTTCCATTTTCAGGAGATACATATCATCTCCCGCCTTGTCAAGAAGCAGGGAAGCTGCACTTCGGGAAATCTTCTTTCCACCCTGGTGTCCGAGATATCCCGCAATCCATTTCTCCAGCGCCTCAGGCCTGAGCCGTGTACACTCCTCCACATGGCCGGCACTGTTGACGGCTTTATAGAGGCGGAATTTTTTATCCACCTGTGCTTCGTTAAATACCAGGACCAGATAGTCCGGCAGCTCCTTTACAAACTGTGCCATATCGTCGTTTGCCGCGCGAAACCATCCGCTGTCCTCCACAAGGATCACTCTTCGCTCTGCAAAAAAAGGCATCGTACTGCCCAGGCTGATCACCTGGGCAGGATCGATGTCCTTTCCTGTAAAACGTGTAAAATTCATCTCGTCCGGTTCCGGCATAAGGGCTTTGCACAGGCGGTCCGAACGATCCCGCCGCAGATAGGCTTCTTCTCCATGGATCAGGTATACTCCGGCAAACTGCCCCTTCCTGATGTCCTCGAGAATCGTACTCACTGCCGGGTTGTCTCCTCGCTTTCGCTCTCGGTAACCGTCTTTGTTTTCGCTTCTTTCACAGGCTCTGTTGTACTGAGTGTCACGGATTCCGCTTCTGTCGCGGGCTCTGTTGTACTCTGCGTCACGGATTCCGCTTCTGTCGCGGGCTCTGTTGTTTTCTGTGTCACGGATTCCGCTTCTGTCTCCTCTTCGAGCGTAGACTGGACGGCAGCCGCTTCCTCGGTGGTATCTGCTGCTTCTTCCTCTGTTACAGGCTCAAGTTCCTCTGTCTCATCAAGAGCTTCTTCCTCAGCATAAACAGCATTGTCCATCAGAACCTGGACAACCTGTTCCTGAAGAAACTGCTGGCGGAAGGTTTCAAAGGGGTCTTCTTCCTCAGCGTAGGCTTCCTCAATCTCAGACTTGAGTTCATCAACGTTCTCCATGCCATAGCTGTCCGCCATCTCCTCAAGATAGCCCTCGAAGTCCTCATCGGTGACTTCGATATTCTCCAGCTCCGCGATCTTGGAAAGAAGAATGCTCTGCTTCTGAATCGTTTCTGCCGTCAGGGTAAACTCGGCAAGTATGCTCTCCTCGTCATAGCCCATGGCTTTTACAAAATCGGAATATTCCATTCCCCACATCTGGGCATAGCTGGTGTAATAATCCACCGCGGCCTGTACGTTCTCTTCAATCACCGCCGGGTCAATCTCGACAACCTCGCTCTGCTCTACAAGCTTCTGCAGAATCTGACCCTGCTTCTCCTGCTCAAAATTGGCATTCGCCTCTTCCTCCAGATCCGCTCTCAGGGTCTTTTCATATTCCTCGATGGAATCCGCGTCAAGATTTTCCTTAACCCATTCATCGGTCAGTTCGGGAACGATTTCCTCTCCGGCGAGATAATTGAGCGTCACCGTAAATACTACTTCTTTACCGGCAAGGTCTTCCGAATGATACTCCTCCGGGAAGGTCAGGGTAATGTCCTTTGTCTCGCCGACCTTCATTCCGATGACACCGTCTTCAAATCCGGGGATAAATGAACCGCTGCCCAGCACCAGGTCATAACCTTCCGCCGTTCCGCCGTCAAAGGGTTCACCGTCCAGCTTGCCTTCATAATCGATATTCGCCGTATCCCCCTCCTGGGCTTCTCCCTCTGTAATCTGTTCCGTCTCGGCATACTCATAGAGGATCTCCTGCATCTCCGCTTCAATCTCTTCCTGCGTCACTTCGGCAGGCTGAGCAGAATATGTCAGGCTCTTATAGTCTGTGAGCCTGATATTGTCGTCCTCATAAGCATAACCATTCCCAGCGGCGAGGGCTGCACCCTGGGAAGCCAGAATCATCGCGCACGCTATTGCTGCTCCGGTAAGAACCATATTTTTCATCATTTATGTCATCCTTTCTTTACATCCCCCAAAGCGGGTGGGAAGGGCTGTTCCGTCTTCACCGCACCGGCCGGGATCTTCGTCACTGAATAGCAACTTCTCCCCAGGTGTCATCCGGCACAAGCGCAATATAGGTTTTGCCGGTATTGATCGTTATCTCATTTCCGGACAGGTCATAGTATCTTGTCAGATCGGTTTCACTGTTCTTGGTCCAGGAGATGGGAATCGCTTCTCCGTTTGTCAGGTAATACCCCGGGCGCTGGTATTCCACGAGAAGATAATTCATGTAACCGTTGGCATCAAGAGTGTCGTAGGCCGCGTCCTGAATCAGGAGATTTTTGAAGGTCATCACCTGTCCGTCCTCCGCGTCAGCGTGAATCGAACCGTATTCGTAATAATCATAGGTTCCGGTCTGTTCATTATAGCGAAGCGTGGAGCCGTTGTGATAAAACGGAAGGGAAATCTCACGCGCCGAAAAGGCATTGTCATACATGCTGCTCAGCACCACAGGCGCGTCATCGGACGCAAACTGGAAATGCGTCGTATCCTCATTTTGAAACTCGTTGTAATTCCTGGAAAAACCGGTGGCGTTAAATTTGTTGTCCAGATCTCCTGCCATCACATATTCTGTAAATTCCATGGGTTTACCGTTATCTACGCGGGAAAAATCGCCGGAAAAATGCTGAGCGGCATACGGCCTGGCGAAATATTCATCGACATAAAACGGTCCTCCATCATGAACCAGCAGAGCATTCCACTCTCCGGCCAGAGGAATATTGGAAGTACGGACGCTGCGGATGCTTCCCATCTGGGAGATTTTTCCCCAGTCCTTTACCAGAATCATCAGACGGCTGACTCTGTTGTTTTCCAGGCTGTTCATCAGCTCATAAACCACGTCTCCTTCCGCTGTTCCAAAATGGGGAAGAGCGATCGATTCATTATCTACCATTACCGCAACCGGACGCTGATTTTCCAGGGATCCATCGATCCATTCGTTGGTCAGCTCGCTGCGAATCTGCATCTCCACTGCCCCGGCTGAAACCGTCAAAGCTGCGGTAAGAGCAGCTGAAACAGCCAGCGCAAGCACCAGAGTTTTACCGTTTCTTTTTGACATTATATCCCTCCTGTTAAGCAAAAACACCGGGCATGAAATGAACTCACCTGATTCCGGCTGCAGCTTTACCCTTCTTCACCGGTGCTTCCGTATATTCTTTTGAGTAACTCAGAGATTATACCATAGCTTTGGAGAATCCTGCAAGCATTTATTCCGTCCCGAACCGGGCGATGCATGACAGGTCCTCTTCATAATCCACGGTTACCGCTCCTTCGCCCGTTTTCTCCGGCTGTCCGGTCCACGAGGGCTGTGTCTTGTACAGACGGACACCGCCGCCGGACCTCTCCACCAGCACCAGGGCTCTCATCAAGGTGGAGGGATGCTTCAGGTCTCCCTCCTCAAGGGGCAGCAGATATCCGGAATATCTGTCCCATATCCCTGCCACACACTCCTCTTCCCCTCGGGAAAGGCCTCGGCTGACCGCGGCTGCCATGGTTCCGTTTGCTCTGAGCAAAGCGTCAATCTGTCCGGGGCCGGCTTCAAGTACCGCCTGGTTCAGCGCCTCCTCATCGGTCTCATCCGCCGCAAGTCCCAATAAGCCAGGCAGGCTCTCCGGCCTGGCACGGTACATCACAAACAGCCGGCTGGCTTTTTCTCTCCGGGTAAAGGAAATCATATACATGCCCCGCCATATGACGAACCGCTTCACCCTGTAAAATTCCGAGGCCTTTTCCGGAAGCATATATTTCCGGTAGCGGTAGGAGGACGGCCTGCGGGAAGAGGGTTCAAGCACGCCATAAGGCATAAGCACGTCTGAAGGATCCGGCTCAATCCCTGTCAGATAGATTCCGAACATCCGGATCTGCTCCTTTGGGGTCAGTCCCGCCACGGACTGTCGGATAATATCGTCCTGTCCATAAACCTTGCGGATAAAAAGAGCCTGAAACAGCCTGGCATAGGCCTTAGCCGAGTCTGCCTCTCCCAGCTCTCCCTTTCCGATGGACAGACACCAGCCCTCAAAGACATATCGGAAGGCATACCGCTGGTCAGTGATCTCTACCTGAATCTTGTCATGATCAGCCGGATTAGGTTCAAAGCTGACAAGGCGGCTTAATTCTTCTTCGTTAAAGGTGCTTTTGAGGATGGATTCAGCCACCTTTCTGGAACCGCTCGCGACAATGGCGTCATACTCGTACCGGGCAATCTGCCTGGCCTTCACCGGCATCCCCCCCGCATGGCAGTAAAGTCCCAGCAGGTTTTTTTCCAGAGAATCAAATTCACAGATCACCGGTCCTGTTTTTCCGCCGCTGTGCTTATAGGAAGCATAGCTCCCCGTACAGAAATGGGAATCCAGGCTGGGTCTCCCCCCGGAAGGGGCATGGTGAAATATCAGGCGGCCATTCGCTTCCTCCACCTTCCACCCATTACTGTGCGAAAGCACATTGATCAGTTTCCTTTTCATTCCCATCCTCCGATATCCATCTTCTTCAGGCTGACCGTCCGGAAGTATCATCCTTGATCCGATGATGCTATTATACGGTTTTCCCCGGGGAAACACAAGTCTATCCGGTAATACCGACAGCCGCAGCACAGTTTTTGTCTTGAAACCTCTTCCCATATCATGTATGATGGAAAAAAAGAGAATCCGTTATGGGACAACGCCGGTAAATTGCTCTTCTTCTTTGTCCGGCGCTGCCATTGAATGGGAGGAAAGTTATGTCTACCAAGGTTTCCATACGTATCCGTATGCTTTTCGCAGCGATTATTCTGACCTTCACGCTTCTGATACCCGCCTGTGCCGTCCGGGCGAAGGTCACTTCCACCGACAACATCCCGACCGTCACCGGCGGACGGTTTGTCCATTCCACTGCCAAGCAGCTCTGGCGGTATAAATTTGAGGACGGTACCTATCTGAAGGATACCCTCGCCCAGATCGACGGGAAAATCTATTACTTTGCCCCCAACAAAGCACGTCTTTCCGGATTCCAGACCATCGGAAAAGATACATACTATTTTGGTGAGCCCAAAGAGGGCTTCATGTATCGCAGCAAATGGCTTCAGGAAACCAAAACCAGAGCCTATTATTTCCAGAAAAACGGGGTGATGGCCAAGAAAAAATGGCTGACGGTCAGCAAAAAGAAATACTACTTCAATGTAAGGGGCATCCGGTATTACGGTCTGCATGACATCGGCGGAAAAACCTACTATTTCGGCACTTATAAGGAGGGCTGGCTGCATAAGAACACCCTGGTAAAATATAAAGGCTATATCTATTACATCGACCAGGACGGCTGCGTGACCACCGGACGTCATACCATGCCCAACGGCGATGTCTACTATTTTGACGAGAAAGGCAGAGCCCTGACCGGGACACAGATCATCGGCGAGGTTCCATATACCTTCAGTCAGCAGGGCGTCCTTCTCCGGATCGGGCCGGATATTGAAATTGATTCTGACTGCGCTCTTCTGGAAAACGTAAAGACAGAAACTGTCGTCTTCTCGCACAATGCCCAGACCCGTCACGCCAATGCCAGCACCACAAAAATCATGACCTGTATACTTGCCCTTGAAAAGGCAAAGCTTACCGATACCGTCACGTTTTCCGCTCATGCTGCAAGCATCGAGCCGACCAAGCTGTATGCCTCTGAAGGTGAACGCTTCCGGATGAGGGATCTGCTGTATTCCCTCATGGTACCTTCCCACAATGATACTGCGGTGGCGATCGCTGAGCATATCAGCGGAACAGAGAAAAAATTTGTCTCCTTGATGAACAAAAAGGCATCGGAAATCGGATGTACCAATACCCGTTTCGGAACGCCCAACGGACTGGACGCAGGTATCACCCACTACACTACGGCTGAGGATCTGGCCAGAATCGCAATTTATGCATACAAAAAGTCCGCTCTTTTCCGCAAGCTGATCCGGACCACCTACTACAGCTTTTACAGCAAGGATGGTTTTTTCTACTACGTTTCCACGACAAACCGTCTGCTCGCGGAACAGATGCCCGGAGTGATCGGGATGAAAACCGGATACACCAGCAAGGCCGGCCATTGCTTTGTAGGTCTCGTCCAGACCAAAAAGGACAACATTTATTTATCCGTCGTTCTGGGAGGATCCACTTCCGATGAACGATGGGAGGATTCCATCGCTTTGCTTGAATACGCATACAAAAATCTCTGACAGCAAAAGGGCTGAGGAAAGATTGCGGCGCAGTCTTTCCTCAGCCCTTTTATCATTCCGCTGCTGATGTCTGTAAAAAATGATTACCCTGCAAAATGACTCCTGCGGATCATTCCGTGCTTCCCGGGTCCTGGAGTCATATGTCATGCTTCTGTGAAAATCTCCCGTGCTTTCTGAAGGCCGGGTCCGAGAACCTGCATAGTCCGCTGGCGGGATTCTTTGGCGCTCCGGGCAATCCCCGCAATTCCCGTCGTCTCCTCAATCCGGTTTACCTCATCCAGCGGAAGGATGAAAAACTGATAAGTCCCGGTCTCTCCATCCAGCCTGGAACGGTAGACCCAGGTGGGAACAAGATTCACATCCGTTATCGCGGGCTTTTTCTCTGCATTCCTGGCAAGCGTCAGCTTCACAATCACCCCGTCTTCTGTATGTCCCTCCGGCATCTCCTGAACCAGAATGTCTCTGCGCTGGTTGCTCAGTGCATTCCCCACAGAGTAAATGACAAACATCCGATGGCCGCTCACCTCATCCTCGATGACATCGATCGGCTGCTCACAGTGAGGATGCCCTCCGATCAGCGCGTCAACGCCTAATCCGGCCGCTTTCTCCGCGATTTCCCGCTGTACGGCAGAAGGCTTCAGCTGATACTCCGTTCCCCAGTGAAGATTCAGCACAATAAACTCCGCACCGTCGGACCTCATCTTTGAAAGCTCCTCCTCCAGATCCTGGTAAAAATCCTCCAGGTAGTCATAGTCGAAGGTATTGACCAGCGGAGCGTCGTCTTCATCGAGCTCGATTTCGTTGAGATCCGTTTCTTCCCCTTCCGTCTCATAGGTATAATCGATCCAGCCGATCCGGAAGCCTTTCACATCTGCAATATAATAACGTTCTTCAGACACCCCGGCCCGTATTCCTGTAAAAGGGATTCTCTCCGACTCATACACGGCTGCCGTCCTGCGGAATCCGCTGCTCAGCATATCGTACACATGATTGGTCGCCAGGAGCTGAAGATCCACACCGCTTGCGCGGATGGAACGGATAATATCATCCGGCGCGTTAAAGGATGGGTATCCGCTGTACTCCGCCTCCTCCCCCGCCAGATCTCCTTCAAACTCACAAGTCATAAAATCCGGTTCGCTGTAGCTTGGCGAGATATAGGTAAAAACAGGATCAAAGTTATACGACCCGTCCGCCTGACGGCAGGACTCAAGTATCGCGTCATGCAGAATAAAGCTTCCCGTCGCGCCGATCGTAACCACAGCGTCCGGATCGTTTTTCCCGGGCTGTGTCTCCCCTGATGGTTTTTTTAAGAAGTCTGTATTCAGGTATCCTCTTGCCGCGGCCGCCAGGAGAAGAACCGCTGTGCCAAGCACAAACACAAGCTTCAGGCTTCCGTTGACAACACGGCGCTTTTTCCATTTCCGGATCCTGCTCCGCTTCCGTTCCCGGATTCTGCGCTGTTTCCGGTAAAACCGCTTTACCTTGCGCACATCCGGCTTTTTTCCCTGCTCATCGTCTTTCTGAGGTTCCCCGTCAGTCTCATTATACCTGAAAATAGTATCCTACCCCCCACTTTGTATGTACATATTTAGGATCCGAAGGATTTTTTTCTATTTTTTCACGGAGCCTGCGGATATGGACATCAACGGTACGTACATCACCGGGATACTCATATCCCCATACCAGATTCAGAAGATTCTCCCTGCTGTAGACCTTGTTCTGATTGAATACCAGAAGCTCAAGCACATCGAACTCCTTCGCCGTGAGGTTGATCTCATTCCCCTCTATAAAAACCCTTCGGCTTTCAGAGTCCATCCTGAGATCACCGATTTCCAGTATCTTGGGCTCCGCCGTCTCCTGTGCGGGAACAGCCGCCCTGCGCATGATGGCCTTGATCCTGGCTTTTACCTCGAGGATGTTGAAGGGCTTGGTGATATAATCATCCGCGCCATATTCCAGCCCAAGGATCTTGTCCATATCTTCCCCTTTGGCTGTCAGCATGATAATCGGTACATTGGAGAACTCACGGATCTGCTGGCAGACCTCCAGTCCATCCACTTTGGGAAGCATCAGATCCAGAAGGATAAAGTCATATCTGGATGCCCTGGCCATCTCCAGCGCTTCCTCCCCGTCGTAGGCGCAGTCAACCTCCATACCTTCCTGCTCCAGGCTGAACCGCAGTCCCTTCACGATCAGCTTCTCATCATCGACGATCAATACTTTTCTGCCCATGGGGTCCCTCTTTTCTCATCTATAAACGCAAGTTTATATCTGACTTACAGTAAGGATCTGTGCATAAATAACCTATACATCTGACTTGTCTAAATCCGCCCAGGCTGCGTTGGTCTCGTCTTCCGACTCGGTC
>CACZQU010000510.1 GCA_902783305.1 uncultured Lachnospiraceae bacterium
TCCGATTTCATTCCCGTTAAGGACAATATCATAGGCCTTGGCCCGGACCTTTCCCGGATCACTGTCCAGAAGCGGAAGATCCTCCTCCATCGGCATAGTGAACGGATGATGCATCGCCGTATACCTGCCCTCTTCTTCGCTCCACTCAAGAAGGGGGAATTCGGTAATCCAGACAAACCGGAATTCGTTTTTGTCGTACAGCTCCATCTGTCTGGCAAGCTCCAGTCTCAACGCGCCGAGAACATCACATACCAGCTTTGTCTTATCCGCGGCAAACAGAAGAAGATCCCCGGGTTTTCCGTCCATCCGGGAAACCAGAGCATCCATTTCCCCATCCGTCATAAATTTGGAGAATGAGGATTTGAGACTGCCATCCTCTCCGACAGCAATATATGCCAGACCCTTCAGCCCGTATCCCTTCGCAAATTCCACCAGCTTGTCGATCTTCTTGCGGGGCATTCCTCCCTGGCCTTCGGCATTGATTCCCCGCACAGAGCCTCCCTGTTCAACGGCAGAAGCAAAAACAGAAAATCCACAACCTGCGGCCAGGTCGCTGACATCCTTCAGTTCCATTCCGAAACGGAGATCCGGTTTGTCCGATCCAAACCTGTCCATAGCCTCCTGCCAGGTCATGCGCTGAATCGGCAGCTCCACCTTAACACCCAGTACGTTTTCAAAAAGAAACGCCAGATAACGTTCATTGACATCGATCACATCGTCCACATCCACAAAGGACAGCTCCATATCGATCTGGGTGAATTCCGGCTGCCGGTCCGCACGCAGATCTTCATCACGGAAGCATCTGGCGATCTGAATATACCGGTCATACCCGGAGCACATCAGCAGCTGTTTATAAAGCTGCGGAGACTGGGGAAGGCCATAGAAGCATCCCTGATGAATCCGGGACGGCACCAGATAGTCTCTCGCTCCCTCCGGAGTACTTTTGCCCAGCATAGGCGTCTCGATCTCCAGGAATCCTTCATCTGTAAAGAACTTTCTGGTCAGCTGCATCACCCGGCTCTTCATCATGAGATTTTTCTGAAGATCGGGTCTTCTCAGATCCAGATAGCGGTAGCGAAGACGGATTTCCTCTTTTGTCCGGCTGTTTTCCTCTATAGGAAACGGGGGAACATCAGCTTCCGACAAAATCCTGAGGCTTTTTACCCTGAGCTCGATTTCTCCCGTGCTCAGATTCGGATTGACTGCACCGCCTCTTTTCTCCACCGTACCTGTCACGGCGATGACAAATTCGCTTCGCAGTCTTCCCGCTTTCTCAAAGCCCTGAGGATCTATGCTTCCGTTTTCGAAAATCAGCTGCATGAGACCGCTTCGGTCTCTCAGGTCCACAAAGATGATTCCACCCTTGTTTCGGGCCTTGGCCACCCATCCCATCAGAGTCATCTCACATCCGATCTGTTCAGTTTTCACTTCCCCGCACCGGCAGGTGCGATGCAGGCCTTTCATGCTTTCAGCCATGGTTGCTTTCTTCCTCCTGTTTATCTCTGGCATAAAACTCCTCGATCTGAGTATATCCGTCCGCAAGGAGCTGATCTTTCTGGAATTTCCTGTTTTTCTTCATGACACTGACAAGGACGTAAGCTCCATCCTGGCGCAGTTCTTCGGCTTTTTTCAGGATTTCCTTCATTTTCTCTTCCGATATGTTTTTTTCAAAGAGAAGCGCTTTTCTGGTTCTGGAGCCGGGAACCTGGAAGCTTCTCTCCAGCAGAAGCATGACAATCCGTTCGAAGCCGATGGGAAAGCCGCAGGCACAGGCATTGGTTCCTGTAAACCTGCCGATCATCTCATCATAGCGGCCGCCGCCGCCCACGCTTCCTCCATATTCATCCATCGAAATCTCAAAAATCGGACCCGTATAATAGGACATTCCTCTGACCAGAGTCGGATCAAAGACCATGGAAAAATCTGCCGTTCTGGTATGCTCTACCAGAGACATGATCGTCACAAGATCCCTGGTTGTCTTCTCGTCAAGAACATCCTTCAGTATCTCTCCGCAATGCTTCACTCCATCAGTGTCTGATCCGACCGCCTCAAACAGTTCCAGATACTTTGTGACGGCTTCCGGGGAAAAACCTTCCTCGCCCAGTTCGCGGGCTACGCCATCCTTGCCGATCTTGTCCATCTTGTCCAGGATAATAAACACCGTATCAAAGTGTTCTTCTGCAAATCCGCTGTAAAGAGCCATCGCTTTCAGGATTCTCCGGTCATTGATTCTCACAGAGAAATGATGAAAGCCAAGCTTGCCCAGTAAAGTGGTTGTCGCCAGAATCAGCTCAACCTCTGCCATATATCCCGGCTCTCCCAGGATGTCAATGTCGCATTGCATGAACTGGCGGAACCTCCCTCTCTGGGGACGATCCGCTCTCCACACGTTCCCCATCTGCAAAGCCTTGAAGGGGGAAGGAAGCTCGTTGGCATGACTGGAATAATATCTTGCCAGCGGAACCGTAAGGTCATACCTGAGTCCCGAATCCACCAGATCGGCTTCTGACGAAGCCTCCTCCAGCTTCAGCTTTTCTCCCCGCTTCAGAATTCTGAAGATCAGCTTTTCGTTTTCCCCTCCCTGTTTGCTGGAGAGATTTTCGATATGCTCCACACAGGGAGTCTCAATCATTCTGAAGCCGAAGCTTTCATAGGTCTGCCGGATCAGTCCGATACAATAATTCCGTATCTCCATCTCCTGCGGCAGGATATCCCTCATACCGGTTACAGGTTTCTTATTTAATGGCATATTTATCCTCCTCATCCGTCTTTCTGATGAATCACCTTCTGGAAAGCCAGAAAAACCTCAAGGTCAAAATCTTTGATTTCTTCTATCATCAGTTCAATCGCTGTCTGGCTGTCAAAGGCTTTGCGGTATGGCCGGTTTGAATTCAGGGCACAATACACGTCGCAGACCCTCAGTATCCTGGCTCCCAGCGGAATCTGGTCACCGGACAGATGGGAAGGATATCCGCTCCCATCATAGTTTTCATGATGGTACAAAACGCTTTCCAGGACAAAATCCGAATATCTGTTCTGAGAGCGCAGCTCTTCATATCCCAGCATGGAGTGCATCCGGACATATTTCAGCTCCTCGATGACGAGAGGATCCCGCTCCTGTCCCAGGATATAGCCTTTGAGCCGAAGCTTTCCAATGTCATGTACCATGCCGGCCAGTGCCAGCTCATAGCATTTGTCTTCATCCAGATTCAGTTCCCTGGCGACATCATAGGCCAGATTGCTGACCGCGATCCCATGCCTAAGCTCAGCGGATAAATCAAAAGCCAGGAGACTGTCATTCCGGGTTTCCGACTTCATGCTTTGATCCCTGAGCAAGACCGTTCCCTCCTTCCCCATTCTTCCAGTCCTTTTCTTTTCCGTCCGATCATTTCGTCGATTCTCGTCACATAGCTGGCAACATCCTTGACATTTTCGATTCGTTCAATCCTGCCGCAGGAAGGGTAAACCAGCTTGCTGGCTCCCCCGGGACCCAGGGCGAGGATTGACTGCTTCTCTTCCATAATCAGAATATTATACAGACAGGATTTGCCTTGTTTGGCATAACCGACATTTTCAAAATTACCTTTCATGTTTTTCTGGCGGTACATGTAATACGGTCCCATACCCATTTCCATCGCGGATTTCCAGCACAGATCCATGATTTCCTGGTTTGCCTCAAAGGTCATTTCCTGATATTGTTCCCGGAAAATATTCAGGCGCGCTGCCCTCTTCACCGCAAGCGTATGTACAGTCAGGCTTTCCGGATCCAGTTCGCGTATCTGAGAAAGAGTATGATTTACCATAGAATACCGCTCACCGGGAAGGCCTATGATGATATCCATGTTGATGTTGTCAAAACCGGCTTCTCTGGCAAGATAAAACGCCTGTTTTGTCTGTTCTGCCGTATGGCGTCTTCCAATCAGATCCAGTGTCTCCTGATTCATCGTCTGAGGATTGACGGAGATTCTCGAGACCGGAAACCCGCGGATCGCTGTAAGCTTGCCGGCTGTAATGCTGTCAGGTCTTCCGGCTTCCACCGTGATTTCCCTGACCCCGTCAAAACCAAAAGTCCTTCCCACAGTATCAAGGAGGCGGCGGAGCTGATCAGGCTCCAGAGTCGTTGGCGTACCTCCTCCTATATATATTGTATCCAGCCTGATGCCGAAGGATTTCATCATCGTACAGACGGCTTCCGCTTCCAAAAAAAGAGCCTCCAGGTACGGCTCAACCATGTTATGGTAAGCCTCCAGAGGATAGGAGCTGAAAGAACAGTATAAGCAGATGCTTGGACAAAACGGTATTCCGATATAAAGGCTGTATCCGGACCGGTAATCAAATTCGTCGAGAACCGCTTTCTCCCGGTTTGCAATGGTCACGGCCAGCGCCGTCTTGCGGGGGCTGACCAGATAACGATCCCTCATCTCCCGGGCGATCACGGGATTCTTCATCCCATCCTCCAGCATTTCCATTGCCAGCTTCGCCGGCCTGATCCCTGTGAGGGTTCCCCAGGGGAGATCCCTGCGGGTAATTTCCTTCATCATCTGATAAAGAGCAAGCTTAATGGTGTCCTTATTCTCCTTACGGATTTTTCGTTTCTGAACTGCGTCTGCTCTGTCCCCGGATCCTTCGTCCTCCGGAATCAGCAAAGCTTCCGTCTCTTTTTCCCCTTCCGGCAAGCGGCAGATGATCCGGAAACGTTCCTGGTGCCGTGACACCGTAAATTCCATATCCGGATCTGTATGACTGGCAGTGTCCTCACAAGGCTTACGAGACTTGTCACCGGAGGATTCATGAAATGCGTTTCCGGATAATTCATGGGAGGTGACATCGGAGACAGGAGCACTTTCATATTCCGTGATGAACTCCGATCCGGGGCAGAAAGCCCGGATCAGTTCATAGATATCATGCTCAAAATCTTTGTCCAGAAAAAGAATCTTTATTTTAGGCAAAGGGATTGTACTCCTTCTCTTCTCGTATAGTCGTCATAGAATCATGGCCGGGGTAAACATTGGTATCTGGAGGAAGTTCCCGCAGCAGACGATGAATGCTGTCCGTCATATCCGTCATACTTCCTCCCTCAAAATCCGTTCTCCCGCAGGAAGAGCGAAAAAGCGTATCTCCGCTGAAAAGGACATTCTCGGAAGGAATGTAAAAACAGCAGCTTCCCGGAGTATGTCCGGGAGTATGGAGGCAGTGAATGAAAAATCCCGCGGCCTCAAAGGACTCCTCCGGCTTAATCCAGCCATCCGGACACACGGTATGCTTTTTGCCGGAGAAGGAAACCGAAAGATTGAGCTCCGGATCCGAAAACTATTCCCGGTCCCCCTCCGGAGCCAGTATCTTCAATCCGCTGTAGTTTTTTTTCAGCTCATCTGCCGCCAGGAAATGATCAAAATGGCCATGGGTCAGAAGAATCGCAGCAGGTATTCCGCCCATTTTCTTCACCAGACGTTCAACGGCTCCCGCCTGGTCACCCGGGTCAATAATCAGCAGTTCCTTTGTCTGGCGGTTCATCGCCAGAAAACAGTTCGTCTGGATGTCACCAACCACACACCTGCCGATTTCCATAATATTCATCGAATCCCCTCCATAACAGCTTCATCCCGTTGCTCTGACGACATCCACAACACTGTCAATCTGCCGTATCTTTTCAATCAAAGACCGCAGCTCTTCCTTGCTCGAAATACTGAAGGTCAGGGAGATCGTCGCCTTTTCCTGCCGGTTCGCTCTTGAATTGACGGAACGCAGGTCTATTTTTCTCTCCGTGAAAATCCTGGAGATATCCACAATAAGACCGGTCCTGTTGTTGCAGAAGACATGAATCTCTACATTGTAAGCTTCCGGTTCCGCCTCCTTGCCTTGCTGCCATTCCGCCTCGATGAGCCGTGTACGGTCTTCATCCGACATATTAATGACATTGACGCAGTCCGTTCTGTGGATGGTAATCCCTCTGCCCCGGGTCACATAACCGATAATCTCATCACCGGGAATCGGATTGCAGCATTTTGAAAAACGCACTGCAACGTCATGGATGCCTTTGACGACAATCCCGCTTCGGTTTTTGGCAACCCGGATATGATCCTGGTTGTGCGCAACCTCCTCCATCACCTGCGCATCTGTCAGATTCTGGGCATGTTCCTTCTCACTTGCCTCAAAAAGCTTGTTGAAAACCTGTCCTTCCTTAAGCCCCCCA
>CACZQU010000511.1 GCA_902783305.1 uncultured Lachnospiraceae bacterium
ATCCCGCCCGCATTGGTCATGATTCCCAGAGAGGAGGATACCAGACCGCACATGGCCAAAAGGACCAAAAGATATCTGCCTCGCATTTTCTTCAGCGTTTTCAATTACTTCCGTGTCTCCTTTTCTGTCTGACGTTGGGGCTGATTTTTTACCGGTTTCCGGGGTCAGTACAATGCGCCACGATCCTGGCAAAACGGATCTGTCCCTTTCACGTCTATCAGGATGCCTTAGACAGTGAACTTTCGGATTTCCGGTGCATCAGAATAACATTTCACTGATCTTCATTTTCTGCTTCTTCTGCCGCAGAAAACAGATCTTCCATAATGGCTATTGCGCTGTTCAGCTGCTCAAACGGTACGTAAAACCTGCTTCTCTCAAGCATCGGTCCAACTTTGATCGCCATTCCAGCTCCCATGACATCTTTCTTTAAATATGGAATATTGTTTTGCTTCAGCATATCTTCAAGGATTCCTGATGAAACATAACCCTGTTCCGTAAGATAGCATGGATCTTTTGCTTTGGGTTCCCTGATTTTCCTGCTGTTGCAAACCGGGCAGCGATTAGCCTCAATGATACGATTACATTTTTCACAATACATGCTTTTCACTCTCCTTATGCTGAAAACTCCAACTGTCCGAAATCATGAGTACATTTTTAATTGCCGCTGTATCCCAGCAGTCTGTCATTGTTTATTCTGTATCGGCAGTCTTTCTTCATGGCTGTTCATGCAGCGGCGGCAGTTCATGAATGTCATATGTTTCATAATAGATCTCGAAGGCGGTTTTCACATCTCCGGACAGTTCGATCAGAGCACCGGCCTGGAACAATTTGGATAGCGTACCGCTGGGCGCGTGCCAGGCGGTATTGCTGACAACTTCAATATGGCTGTCCCTCAGAATCGCTTCCGCGCCGAAGAGCAGGCTTCCCGTCTCAATATGATAATCACTGGAGACAATCGCGATCTGCTTTACCTGAGGATAATGCTCTTCCAGAATATCAAAGGTGTAGATAGCATTCTGCGCCGTCGTCAGGGAACGGTCCTCGGCAATCACCCTGGAAGGATCCACTCCCCTGGCTGTCAGCCACTCTGCCATCCGGCCCGCCTCCGTTACCGTCGGGGCGTCAGCGGCGGTTCCGCCTCCCGTGCAGACGATCACGGCATTCGGATACTTTTCCGAGGCTGCCAGCATCACTTTCAGCCTCTCAACAAGTTCATCCCGCATCGTGCCGTCCGGATTCAGCTGAAAACCGAGTCCGATCAGGCACAGGGAATCATCTTCCGGCAAGCCATCCGGGAGTTCCTCATTGATCGTAATCGGCGTTTCCCAAAGATCCATGATACGCATCCACTTTTCACCGAGTGACGGATCCAGTGAGGAGAGCGCTGACAATGCCTCCTCATCCCTCATTCCATTCACGGCATAGGAAACCACAGCCCGCTCGATCTGAGACTGCGCTGCATCCACAGGCGCTCCTTCCGCCATAGTGTAAACCGTCATCGCGAAAACCATCCATAATGCGAGGATAAGCACGAACAAACTGGTTTTCATTTTCACATATACTCCTTTTTTCTTTCGCCGATATTCTTCGCTCCCGCGCAGAAATACATTTTGGGACGAGGGAATATCATGCGTCAATTGATTCTCTTCAGAAAAAAGTATTCAGAATAGCCGTCTTCGGCATGATCGTAATGACCGACACATTGGTAATTCAGCGCTTCATAAAATTCTTTTCCCTGCCAGTTGAAGGTATCCAGCCGGATGGTATTGACGCCCATGACAGCTGCCCGTTTTTCCATTTCACGGATCATCCAGGCCCCTACGCCTTTTCTTCTGTATTCTTCATCAACAAACACAGTGGACACATAAAGAATTTTGAATGCAGTAATACAGGCATCCAGCCCGGCAATCAGTTTACCTTCATCTTCAACGCCTATCCGGACGCATCCGTTCATTTTACAGGCGATATGGTTTTCATCAAAAGAATTCAGGCGTGATTCGATATCCTCAACCTGCTCTTCATTTAAATCTATGATTTTCATATGATCGTATCTCCCCGCGGCGGAACAGGATTGTTCAGCAGAATCAGAAAATGCTGAATCGTGTGGTGCGGACCAAGTTATATAGAAAACGGATCGTATTGCGGAAGCAGTCTTCCCGGCTCCAATGATAGCATATCCTTGGGTTTTTTTCAGCAGTAATTTTTTCCGCAGGAATTCATCAGCAAAAAACCGCAGGAGAATTTTCCTGCGGTTCTGTATCCGGATTGAATCAGCGGACAGGTTTGATACTCACGTTCACGCCAAGCGTCTCCTCCGTATCCATCACCGTCCAGCTGCTTCCGGGATAGATCCCGATGGTTCGCGTCTCAAAGCCGGCTTCCGTCATCTCACCGATGATTGCGTCGCGCTTGTCTCCGACTTCGAAGGACATATGGTGAAGACCATAACCATGCTTCTTCACATATTCACTGAAAGTGCTGTCTCCTCCGATGGGCTGATGCAGTTCCAGGACGAAACCGTTCATAGGGATATTGCAGACCTTCAGGTCACAGCTGAGGGGTTCCCCGCGGTACTGATAGTTTTCTCCGCCCTGCAGGTGC
>CACZQU010000512.1 GCA_902783305.1 uncultured Lachnospiraceae bacterium
CATATCGGTAATCTTGAGCCTTGGAATTACCGGCAGCGACATGAAGCAGAGGGTCATAAACGGGTCTGAAACCCCTGTGATATGCAGCTCGTCCCTGGCCGTGTGGATGATGGAAGCAAGCTTGTCCGCGACGACCTCCCCGGGCAGATCCGTCATCAGGCCGGCAATTTCATGCTGTACGGAATCAAGGACACAGCCGTCCTTCGCTACGGCCATACCACCGCCCATGCGGATCAGTTCCTGTACGGCAGCCACCATATCCTCATCGTTGTCGCCTATGGTAATAATATTGTGGGAATCATGGGCAACGGAGGTGGCAATCGCGCCTCCTTTCAGCCCAAATCCCCTGATCAGTCCCAGTCCTACGGTACCTCTTCCCTGATGGCGTTCCACCACCGCTATTTTGACGATATCTTCTTCATTTCTATGCCAGACGCCGTTTTCATCGAGATCCACGACCGTCTGGTACACATCTGTGACCACAGATTCCGGGATCAGGCTGATCACCTTAACCTTCGGGCTTGCGGGTTTAAGCTCCAGCCGCTTCGCGCTGAAATCTTTAACCTTCACCCTGCCGCTGACCTTGGTGATCGAAGCATGGGGGGCATTGAAAAGGTATTTCCGTCCGGAAGCGGTAAGCACTCCCGCACTGAAAACCTCATCGACCGTAAAATCCTTGTCCAGCGAGGAAAGAAGAAGAAGATCTGCCCTGCGTCCAGGGGCAACAGCTCCTCTGTCACTCAGACCGAAGCAGTTGGCCGCATTGATCGTTGCCATGCAGACCGCTGTGACGGGATCGATACCGGCCGCGATCGCCATGCGGACATTGTTGTCGATATGACCGCTCTTCAATATGGTCCTGGCCGCACTGTCATCCGAGCACATCAGACACCGGTCGGCGTTTCGGCTGTTGACACCGGACAGAAGATTCATCAGGTCATGGCAGGCCGTTCCCTGCCGCAGCATGATATACATTCCCCTGCGGATCCGCTCCCGCAGATCCGATCCCGTAGCACATTCATGATCATTGCCGATGCCGGCCGCACAGTACGCGTCAAGCTCCTGATCATCTCCGAGAAAATGTCCGTCAATTATCTTCCCTCTGCTTCTGGCTACCATAATCTTGTCAAGAGCTTTATCTCTGGCATCACATACCCCTGGAAAATCCATCATTTCGCCGAGTCCCAGAACTCTGGGATAATCGATCCTTGTCTCGATATCCGCGGCAAGAAGGATGGCTCCGGCATGTTCAAACGGCATGCTGGGAACGCAGGAAGGGATCTGAAGGTAAACCGTCAGCGGCAGCCCTTCAGAAGCCTGGAGCATATAGTCGAATCCATCAATCCCGCAGACATTGACGATCTCATGGGGATCGGCAATGACGGTGGTGGTCCCGCAGGGTACGACCAGCCGGGCGAATTCAGCGGGGGAAACATGAGAGGACTCGATGTGGACATGGGAATCCACAAAGCCGGGAACCAGAAAGCGTCCGCCTGCGTCAAAGATTTCTTTTGCTTCCGGAATTCCGCTTCGGCCATAAGCGGCTATGGTTCCATCAACGATATAAACGTCATTGTCAAAAACATCCTTGTTGAAGACATCAACAATATGGCAGTTTCTGATACAAAGATCCGCCTGTTCACGGCCCGCAGCGACATCAATGAGTCGTTTCAGTTGTTTTTTATCCATGGCATATCCTCCATGATCCAAGAGTCGATAAAAATCTGTGTCAGTAAGGCGCATAGACAGATATCCTGTAAACAATTAAAATCCGGTACAGATATGCAAAGGCTGCTGTTTCCGGTCAATGATTACCATTTTCCCATCAAATTGTTTTCACAAAAAGAATATAAAGCCTTTCTTCAGGAAATACGGTATTATCATGATTGTAAACGCCTTGGCTTATTCTGTCAAAGAAAATGTGAATTCCGGCAAAAAAATTCAAAACCGTTCATCCGGATTATACATTAAGAACAGAAGCAATAAAAATGTTTTGTCCGATCCGCGGTGAAAAGCAACAAAAAAATTGAATACAGAGCCTGTTTCGTATATAATATTCTGGAGAAATGCTGTCATCATATTTTGTCTCAGAAACAATCATCTTCGGTTAACTGTTCAGGCGTCAGCTTCTTCACCGTTATGGCGGCAGACTTCGGTGCACTGACAGAACAACATCTTTGGCGTTTTTTCTTTAATTATTCCTGCGAATGCACCAGATATTCTGCTGAATATTTCCATATGCCATCAGATACACAGGAATGGGAGAATGAAGGAAATGAGCAACAGCTTTATATTGAAAGGGAATGTCTGCCATGCCCCCAGGGCAGATTTACTGGAGATCCGGCCGGATTCCTATGTCGTATGTGATGAAGGAATCTGCCGGGGAGTATTTGACAAAGTACCCGGTTCCTACAGCAGGCTGAAGGTGACCGATTGTGGGGATAAGCTGATCCTTCCCGGTATGACGGATCTGCATATCCATGCGCCGCAGTACGCCTTCCGCGGAACAGGAATGGACTATAAGCTGCTGGAGTGGCTGGACAAGGTCACTTTTCCGGAGGAGAGCAGATATGCAGATACAGAATATGCTGCCCGTGCATATGGGATTTTTGCCCGGAAGCTGAAGAAAAGTGCCACTACCCGTGCAGTCATTTTCGGAACCGTTCACCTTGATTCCACGCTGATTCTGATGGAATGCATGGAAAAAAGCGGATTGATGAGCTTTGTCGGAAAGGTCAATATGGACAGGAACGTTCCTGAGGACATGATGGAGA
>CACZQU010000513.1 GCA_902783305.1 uncultured Lachnospiraceae bacterium
CCCTTAAGGGTTTCTCACAATCGTTCCTATTGTATTTTATTTCTTACAAAATATCAAGCGGATATTAACGGAATTTTACACGAAAACGAAATTTTATTTATTTGAACACGTAAGCAGGATCTTCCGCATGCTCATTATAGGTGTTCAGATACAGTGTTCCTTCGCGTCCGTAAAGCTCCGGGAGGATGTCCGCCATCTCCATCAGTTTTGCTTCCATATCATTCTGTCCGCCGAGAAATACAGATACATTCCCAAGCTCGCAGGTAATATTTCCGTGCTCATCCACATCGATCGAATCCACGCAGGCATACAGCGGTGCATTGACGCCGCCCCACTGGATTTCCTTATTCTTCAGGAACTGACTTACCTGGAGGATCTCCCGCAGCACTCTCTCTTCTGCAGGGATCTTTTTGTAGAGATCTATGCCCTCGGTATCCAGGCCGTTTACCATCGGTACATCTTCTCCGCTCGGATCATCCGTTATTTCGACCACCACGCCGTCCTGGTCAAAGAACATGTAGCCTTCTTCCGTCCCGACATAGCCGACGATCTGTTTTTCGTAGATGATGATGTCTATTTCCGTAAGTCCTCTGTACTCAATCTGATATTTGTCGACAAAAAGGAACTCCTTCGGATCCTCCGTAGCTTCCCTGAAGCGGAACAGGAACGGATTCCAGTATGTCTCGTCCGGGAAGAACGCCTTCATGATCTCTTCTCTGGACGTATGGTCATTTCCTTCTATATTGACCTTCGTGATCTTCAGATTGACCAGAATGATCAGGGATGCCAGGATAACCGTAAAAATGACAATAAACGCCTTGAATCCTCTGCTCCCGAAAAAGTCCGAGAGCACTCTGCGCTCCCTGGAGACCTCTTCAAAATCAGATTCATCAGACGTTCTTACCGGCTCGGAGAACATCCCGTTGGGATGTTCCGCCTTCCATTTTTCCAGATATCCTTTTACGCTCAATTACTCTGTTCTCCCATCCGCTGCCGCCGCGGCGTCGTCCTCAAACGTGATCTGCCGCGACACATTCAGCACAATGCCCATCTCCACCATCAGGAACAGAAGCGACGTGCCTCCGTAACTCACGAACGGCAGCGATACACCGGTATTCGGGAAGAATCCGGTCACGACCGCTATATTCAGGAAAAGCTGGATCGCGATCTGCGACATGATGCCGGTCACCAGCATCGATCCGGTATAATCCGGCGCGTTATAGGCGATCAGCACCATGCGGTACAGCAGGAACAAAAAGATAAGGATCAGACATACAGCCCCGAAAAGCCCCAGTTCTTCACAGATGATCGCAAAGATCATATCGTTCTGTGATTCCGGCAGGAAGAACTTCTGTGCGGATCTTCCCAGTCCCTTCCCCAGGAAGCCGCCGGAGCCGACTGCATAAAGACCCTGCAGGACCTGATACCCGCCCTCCTTCGGGAAAGCCTCCGGATGCGTCCAGACCAGGATCCTCTTCAGTCTGTACTCGCTCAGCAGTCCGAGATTGATAAACTGATCAGTAAAGAACCGTGCAAATATATAGACGGCAACGACTGCAAAAGCGACCAGCAGGAACAGTTTCCTGTCCCGGCAGGAAATAAAATACATGCTTGCGACGATGCCGGCAATGATGATTCCCGAACTCAGATTGTTCATCGCGACCAGGACGAACAGCGGGACCGTAAAGAAATAGATCACGAGTCTCGCCCGTCTTTTGGAGAGATAGCGCATCATCTTTGTACACAGCACCGCCATGACGATGATCAGCGCGATCTTTACGATCTCCGCAGACTGGAACAGCGGACGGCCGCCGATACCGATCCAGCGTTTGCTGCCGTTTCTTTCCACGCCCAGCGGCGTAAAGTTGGTCGCGATCATAAGTCCCAGGGAAAGCAGCCAGCCGAGTCCCCACAGTTTCGTGATCCACTGGTATTTGAAGAAAGCCATGAAAACCATGGCAGCGATCCCCAGCAGAAGATAAGCAGCCTGTCTTTTGACAAAGTACAGGCTGTCCTGGAATTTCAGCTGCGCCGTAAAAAAGGACGCGGAATAGATCATTACCAGGCCGAAAAGCGAAATAAAGAGTATGACAAAGATAAGATTGTAATCAAAGAGATTCTCTTTCTTTTCTCTC
>CACZQU010000514.1 GCA_902783305.1 uncultured Lachnospiraceae bacterium
AGCTCCTCTCGCAGTCCCGCGTCCGTTTTTCCTGTCCGGTGAAGATCTCTGTCGTGGTTCCCGCGTACCATACGCCTCCGGAATATCTGCGGCAGATGATGGACAGTCTGACGGCCCAGACCTATGGAAACTGGGAGCTTTGTATTGCCAATGCCAGTCCTGAGGACCCGGCCATGGCGGAGATTCTGGAGGAGTACACGGCGAAGGATCCACGGATCCGGGTAAGAAATCTGACGGAAAACCGCTCAATCGCCCTTAACACGAATGCGGCCTGTGAGATGGCGCAGGGAGACTGGATCGGATTCCTGGATCATGATGATCTGCTCCCCCCCTGGGCTCTGTATACCGCTGCGCAGGCTTTTGCGCATTGCGGGGAAGCGGATATGGCCTATTCGGATGAGGATAAGGTGACACAGGACGGGAAAACCCATTTTCAACCCCATCTGAAGCCGGATTTTAATCTGGACCTTCTCCGGTCAAACAATTACATCTGTCATTTTCTGCTGGTCAGGAAAGACCTGCTGAAGCGGACAGGCGGATTTTCCCCGGATTATGACGGAGCCCAGGATTATGACTTCATTCTCAGGTGCTCGGAGAAAGCCCGGAGGATCATTCATATTCCGGAAATTCTGTACCACTGGAGAGTTCACCAGGCTTCCACATCAGATAACCCTGCGAGCAAGATGTATGCTTATGAAGCCGGAAGGAGGGCCATCGCAGACCACCTGGCGCGCTGCGGGGTGGAGGGTGAGGTTCTGCATACCCCGGATTACGGGTTTTACCGGGTAAAATATACGGCGGGGACCAGTCCTCTGGTATCCATTCTGATCCCCAACAAGGATCATCCTGAGCTTCTTCGCCGGTGTGTGGAGTCCATTTTACGAAAAACCGCTTATCCGAATTATGAAATTCTGATTGTCGAGAATAACAGCGAAGGAAAAGAGATTTTTTCCCTGTATGACGAGCTGAAGAAGGAGAAAAGAATCCGGGTGATCGCCTTTCAGGGTCGTTTCAACTATCCGGCGATCAATAATTATGCTGCGGAACAGGCCCGGGGGGAAATGCTTCTTTTCCTCAACAATGATACGGTCGTGCTGGAGGCAGGCTGGCTGGAGGAAATGGTCAGTGTATGTCTCAGGAAGGAAGTCGGCGCGGTGGGAGTGAAGCTGGTTTATCCGGATTCCACCATTCAGCATGCCGGTATCGTGGTGGGAATGGGAGGAATTGCCGGAGCCATGTTCACCGGCATGCCCGGGGAGCGGAGCGGATATCTGCACAAAGCCAGTCTGCTGCAGGATCTGAGCGCGGTGACGGCTGCCTGCATGATGATACGGAAAGAGGTTTTTGAACTGGTCAGAGGATTTACACTGCAGCTGGCGGTAGCCTTCAATGACGTGGATCTTTGCCTGAAAATCCGCAGGGAAGGTTTTCTGATCGTTTATGATCCTTATGTGGTATTATGTCACGACGAGTCGCGTACACGAGGCGCGGAGGACACACCTGAGAAGGTCCGCCGATTCCAGTCAGAGATCGAATACATGAGGACTCACTGGATAGATATTCTGAAAAAAGGGGATCCCTGCTATAATAAAAATCTGTCACTGACCAAATGGAATTACTCTTTGAAACCAGATGCGAGGTACGAAGGAAGCGAGGCGGAGAATGGCTGAGGTAACAGTCGTCATCCCGAATTACAATGGTCTGCGTTTTCTGACGGAATGTATCGGAAGCCTGAACAGACAGACCTTCCATGATTTTGAGGTTATCGTGGTGGACAACGGATCCAGTGATGAGAGCGTATCCTGGCTGACGCGGGAAGCGGCGCACGTGAAAATTATCCGTTTCCGGGAAAACCTGGGTTTCAGCCGGGCTGTGAATGCCGGAATACAGGCGGCCCATAGCCCGTTGGTGATCCTGCTCAACAATGACACCCAGGCAGAGCCGGAGTTTGTCGCAAGACTCTATGCCGCTGCCTGCCGTCATCCCCGGGCATTTGCCCTGGGAGCGAGGATGATGCGGTATTATGACCGGACAATAATCGATGACGCGGGAGATATGTACAATGCGTTAGGATGGGCTTATGCCAGGGGAAAGGGAAAGACAGCTGAGCGTTATCTGAAGGAATGTCAGGTTTTTGCCGCCTGCGCGGGAGCTGCCATTTACCGCAGGGAGCTGTTTGAAAAAACAGGGTATTTTGACGACGAACATTTCGCTTACCTGGAGGATATCGATATCGGATGGCGTGCCAGACTGTACGGCTATGAAAACTGGTATGTGCCCGACGCGGTAGTTTATCATATCGGAAGCGGGACAAGCGGTTCCCGGTATAATCAGTTCAAGACCCGTTATTCTTCCCGCAATAATGTCTATATGGTATACAAGAATATGCCGGCTCTCCAGATCCTGATGAATCTTCCTTTCCTTGCGGCAGGCTTCGGGATAAAGCTGCTCTATTTCAGTGCAAAGGGACTGGGAAGGGAATATGCAGCCGGAATCTGGAACGGAATCCAGCTTTGCCATCCTGAGCGGAAGGTTCCCTGGGGAACGGCAGGTCCGGGCAGATATGCCAGGATTCAGGTCGAATTATTAAAAAACCTCATTCTTTACTTTTTTGTTGCAATTATGTTTCATTTATTATAAACTAAGACATTGGAAACTGATTGGGGAGAGGTGTGGGAAGAGTGGATAATCAAAGGAGCTTCAGCCGTTTTCACCTTGCGATGGATGCTGTCGTGGTAATGAACTCATACCTTCTGGCATGGACGCTTCGCTTTGTATGGCCTTTTGCAGCGACAGCAGTCAGAGCCAGATCCTTTCAACAGTACATGGGGTACCTCCTTCTGATGGTCCCTCTGTATCTGCTCCTCTATCACGCGTTTTCTCTCTATGAGCCTCTGAGAATGCAGGGCAGACGGCTGGTGCTGTCCAATCTCATCAAAGCGAATACGCTGGGAGTGCTGATTGTCATTTCCTTTCTGTATATGACCGATGAGGCCTATATCTCCCGGTTTATGTTCGGGATGTTCTATGTGATTAATATCTTTTCGAGCTGGTTGTACCGGATGCTCGTTTTTTACATCGTCCGGGATATGAGACGCAAGGGGCACAATCAGCGTCAGGTTCTGCTGGTCGGATACAGCAGGGCGGCACAGGAATATATTGACCGCGTGCTGGACAATCCGCAGTGGGGAATCGTGGTCCGTGGTGTTCTTGATGATGATACCGAGAGAGGGACGGTCTACCGGGGGATCAAGGTTCTGGGCAGGATTGCCAATCTTATGGTGATCCTTCCGGCAAACCGGCTGGATGAGATCGCCATCACGCTGGGACTGAAGGACTATTACAAACTGGAAGAGATTGTTTCTCTATGTGAAAAATCGGGAGTACATACCAAATTTATCCCTGATTATAATAACATTATTCCGACGAAACCATATACAGAGGACATTCTGGGACTTCCGGTCATCAATATCCGTTATGTCCCTCTCACGAATACCTTCAATGCCCTGGTGAAGCGCACCATGGATGTGACCGGAGCTTTGGCCGGACTGGTGCTGGCTTCTCCCGTGATGCTTCTGGCGGCTGTCCTGATAAAGCTTACGTCGCCGGGACCGCTGATTTACCGGCAGGAAAGGGTCGGACTTCACAACAAGACCTTCTGGATGTACAAGTTCCGCTCGATGGAGGTTCAGCCCGAGGAGGAAGAAAAAAAATCCTGGACGGTAAAGGATGATCCCCGGGTGACCTGGATCGGCAGACTGATGCGCAGAACCAGCATAGATGAGCTTCCACAGCTTCTGAATATTCTGAAAGGGGATATGAGTCTTGTCGGTCCAAGGCCTGAAAGGCCTTTCTTTGTGGAGAAATTCCGGGAAGAGATTCCGCGGTACATGGTAAAGCATCAGGTCCGGCCGGGACTTACGGGATGGGCACAGGTGAATGGATACAGGGGAGATACATCGATTCGGAAAAGAATTGAATATGACCTGTTTTATATTGAAAACTGGACGATCGGCTTTGATATAAAAATCCTGATTCTCACGATATTCCGCGGATTTATTAACAGGAATGCCTACTGAGGGACAGGACCCGGGGAGCGCGAAGCGCGGAACAATCCGCAGGAGTCATTTTGTCCTGTAATCATCGATTTACAGAAATGTTGGCGAAAGGGGTATATATGGCAGCACCGAAATCAAAGAACAAGGGGAAGCACAGGGTTCTGTTTATCCTGGAAATGCTGCTTTTGGTGCTTTTTATCGGTATTTTGTCCCTGTACGGACAAATTACACAGAGAATCGGATCGCTTTCCACTTCTTCCGAGGGAGAGGAGTTTCAGGCACGGCAGGATTTTGATGAAGCCGGGATCGTGATGAACCATACGGCACCGAGGATGACGGGGTACCGTACGGTTGCGTTCTTTGGACTGGATCATCGTGCCAAAAACGAGGAGATGGATGGCGAGAACAGCGACACCATTATCATCTGCAGTGTCAATAATGATACGCAGGAGGTAAGGATGGTGTCCATTTACAGGGATACTTTGCTGGACATCGGGAATGACATATATGCTAAGGCCAATGCGGCATATGCCTATGGCGGACCTGTTCAGGCAGTATCCATGCTCAATACCAACCTGGATCTGAATATTACCGATTATGTAACCGTGGATTTCAACGCAGTGGCAGAACTGGTCGACGCAGTGGACGGTCTGGATATTCCTCTGTCTTACGCGGAGATCGTCCATATGAATAATTACTGTGTAGAGACCTCCGAGGAGACGGGAAAGGATTATGTCCCCATTGAACTGCCGGGAAATGAGCCTGCAGATCTGGAAAAGGTTGTGGGAACCTATCATCTGAATGGAGTGCAGGCCACTTCCTATTGCAGGATCCGGTATACTGCCAGCATGGATATGGGACGGACGGAGCGGCAGAGACGTGTTATTCAGATGGTTGTCCAGAAGCTGAAAACCACCGGTCTGGCGAGAATTTTCCGGATTATGGATGCGGTTTTTCCCATGATCAGGACTTCGCTGACCAAGACGGAAATTCTCTCCATGATCCCCCAGATGATCTCCTACAAAATCGATGAGACGACGGGATTTCCTTTCAGGTATAAATTCTCAGACATCAAAGGCAGCATAATTGTCGCGGATACCCTGAAAGACAATGTAACGGAATTACATGATTTCCTGTATGGTAAGCAGGAGAATTATTTCCCGTCGGAAAATATCGGGGAGATCAGCGCACGCATTCTGGAAATTGTCGGGGGCGAAGGTGAACTTCAGGAGAATGCTCCTGTGATAAAAGAGGGTACAGGGATTGATGATTTTTTCTGGTCCTATGGCAGCAGCACGGGGAATGATGCGGGCGGCATAGACAACACATACACGGCAGACGGTATATCCGCCGCTCCGTCGGGCGATGAAGTCTCTTCCTACGAGGACAGCTACGACATTGGTTCGTATGGATATGGAACCGGCGACAACGCTTCGGTATATACTGGCCCGGTTGACGATGACGGCGGCTCCTGGACTGGTCAGGGGACAGGCTACGATCCCGATCAGGGCGGAGGCAATGCGGTGTATCCGGCAGAGGATGAGGCTTCCGGCGGATCAGCTGATTACGATGACGGATATGACTTACAGCCCGATGCCGGTTATGCGCAGGGCGGGGCAGATGGTTATGAATCCTCCGGATTTGCAGATGGGGATGACGGAGCCTTTGAAGGCGAAAGTGCATAGTGTATTGCCGTGTGCGCTTCTTTCATACGCGTTTGAAGTGTAAACAGGAAAAGGAGGTGCTGATAAAGTACCTCTTTTTTTCTTATGCCGCAGCAGGAGAAAGAAATGAAAATCCAGGTAGTAATTCCTTCTTATAAGCCCGGACGCAGTCTGGAGAGGCTTTGTGACAAACTCTCAGAGCAGACGGTGAAGCCCGACAGCATTCATATTGTCAATACAGAGGAAAGATATTGGCCCGGAGAGCTGAAGACCCGGTTCCGGCCCATAAAGGTCACTCATATTTCCAGGGAGGATTTTGACCATGGCGGAACCAGGCGGTTTGCGGCTGCCGTCACCGATGCGGATATCCTGGTCTGCATGACTCAGGATGCAATGCCCGCTGATCCCTGGCTGATCGAAAATCTGGTTGCACCCTTCCGGCAGGATCCTGCCATAGGAGTGACCTTCGCGAGACAGCTTCCCAGAAAGGAAAGCGGGATTTTAGAGAAAATGTACCGTGATTTCAATTATCCCTCGCAGTCTTATGTCCGTGATAAGGGAGATCTGAAAAAATACGGAATCAAAACTTTTTTCTGCTCCGATGTCTGTGCAGCTTACCGGATGGATGCGTACAGGAAAGCAGGAGGATTTCCGGCGAAAGCGATTTTCAATGAAGATATGATCCTTTGCTCACTTATGCTGAATAATGGCGCAAAGGTCAGATACTGCTCAAACGCCCGGGTGATACACTCTCACGATTATACCTGCAGACAGCAGTTCCACCGGAGCTTTGATCTGGGAGTGTCTCACGCGCAGTTTCCCGAGGTTTTTTCCCGGGTTTCTTCGGAGGCAGAAGGTATCAGTATGGTGAAAAGGAACACCAAAGCGCTGCTGGGAAGCGGGAAGATCCGGCCTGCGGCAATGCTCTGGATAACAAGCGCGGCACGGTACGCGGGATACCGTCTTGGAAAAAGCTACCATTGTCTTCCGTCTTCCTGGGTGCTCAGGCTGACAATGAATCCGGAGTACTGGAAAAGAGGACACACCACAGATTGAACACATTTCACTGATAAAATCCGGGAATCAGAAAGAATGTCATGGGATGACAGGCTGAATCGTAACGTATTCGTTTTTATTCATGGTGTAACCGAAAAGCCGCGCGCGGGGAAGGTCAGACCATGAATAGGAATACGTATTCTGCGGATCCGGGGGGCTGACAGCAGCGAACCGGGTGCTTTGGGAATGACAGTATTTGAGGAACAGCCGCAGGAGGTGTTTTTGTGGAAGATGAATATTTGTGGAATGAAAACGGACAAAGCCCCGAAGAACGAAGAAGGTATGATTCTGACCGGACGGAAAACGGACCGGCAGGACGTCATGCCAGAAGGAAAAGATACAGGAAAAAAGAGACAGGCCTGCTGTCTGCGATAAGACAGGGAGCGGTATTCGGTCTGGCGGCCGCAGTGGTTTTCCTTGGTGTGAATTATGCTGCGGGATGGCTTTTGGGAAGGGATTATTATTCCAATGGCGGCAAGGCTACCGTGAGCCGGGCAGAGCTCATCGCCCAGCCGGAGCCGGCAGCCAAGGAGGCAGAATCAGCAGGGGAAACCAATGCCTCCCAGGAGACAGCGTACCGGGCAGGATCTGTGGCTGGGGTTGCAAAGGCGGCTACTCCCTCGGTGGTGGCGATTACTTCGATCAGCATTCAGGAAATCCGGAGCTTTTTCGGGATTTATCACGATTATGCCAGTCAGGGCAGCGGTTCCGGAATTATTGTCGGCGAAAATGAGGAAGAGCTGCTGATCGCGACGAATGACCATGTGATTTCCGGTGCCTCTACGTTAAATGTGTTCTTCTATGGGAATGAAGTTTCCGGAGAAGAAGAGAACCTGGATGGAGCAGTCAGTGCCACGGTGAAAGGAAGAGACGAGGCAGACGACCTGGCGGTGATTTCCGTGAAGAAACGGGATTTGCCGGAAGAGACGATGGAATCGATCCGTATCGCCAGGCTTGGAAATTCTGATGAGCTGGTGGTAGGGGAGCAGGTGGTCGCAATCGGGAACGCGCTGGGTTACGGGCAGACGGTGACCAGCGGCTGGATCAGCGCACTGGAACGGTCGGTATCGATGAGTGACGGAAGATATTCCAACCTGATTCAGACAGATGCGGCGATCAACCCTGGCAACAGCGGAGGCGCATTGCTGAATATGCGGGGAGAAGTGATCGGGATCAATTCCGCGAAGTACTCTTCTTCCAGCGTGGAGGGAACCGGATTTGCGATTCCCATTTCCAAGGCGCAGCCGATCCTGGAGAAGCTGATGGTCCGGAAAACCAGGGAAAAAATAGCTGACGTTTCCCGCTCGGCTTTTCTGGGCATTCAGGTGGCAGATATCTCGGAAGAGGCAATCTGGATGTATGATATCCCGCAGGGGGCATTTGTCACTGCGGTCACGGAGGGAGAAGCGGCGCAGGAAGCCGGGATCATGAGCAACGATATTATTCTCCGTCTTGACGGGGAAAAGGTGTCGGGAAAGGATGATCTGATCTCAAAACTGCAGTATTATGAGGCAGGAGAAACCATAGAAATCATTCTGGCCAGGATTATAGAAGGAAAGTATCAGGAGCAGTCCGTGGAGGTGACTCTGGGAGTCCGCCCGGGCGTCGGTACATGAAGGGGTAGGAAGTGACCATGTCAGAAGAGAAAGAGAACAAGGAGAAAGAGAATAAGGAAGACAGAAAAGACGTGGAAAGGTTCTGCGCTCTTTGCCGCAGATCGGAGAGCCAGGCCGGAAAGCTGATCGAAATGCCGAATCATATCCTGGTGTGCAGCAGCTGTATGCAGAAGGGCTTTGATACGGTGAACCGGCAGATGGAATCCGAAGGCTTTCATCTTCAGGATCTCTTCCGGAACCTGGAAAATTTTCCGGGTATACAGTTGTTCGATCTGGGAGGCTTCTCCCCGTTCGCAAAAGCGCCCGAAGTGAAGAAAAAACCGGAGAAGGACGCGGAAACGTCTGTTGTGGATATGAAAAAGGTTCCGGCTCCGCACAAAATCAAGCAGATGCTGGATGAATACGTGATCGGCCAGGAGCGTGCCAAAAAGGCGATTTCGGTAGCGGTATACAATCATTACAAAAGAGTATCGGATCAACTCGAGGATGATATTGAGATCGAGAAATCCAATATGCTGATGATCGGGCCTACGGGAAGCGGCAAAACGTATCTCGTACGGACATTGTCAAGGCTTCTGGATGTCCCGCTTGCGATTGCGGACGCGACCTCTCTTACGGAAGCCGGTTATATCGGAGATGATATCGAAAGCGTCTGCTCCAAGCTTCTGGCAGCTGCGGATAATGACCTGGACCGGGCGGAGCATGGGATCATCTTTATCGATGAGATTGACAAGCTCGCGAAGAAAAAGAATACCAACCAGAGGGATGTGAGTGGGGAAGCGGTACAGCAAGGCCTTTTGAAGCTTCTGGAGGGCAGCGAGGTGGAGGTTCCCGTAGGAGCCACAAGTAAAAACGCCATGACCCCTCTGGTGACAATGAATACCAGAAATATCCTGTTCATCTGCGGCGGCGCGTTTCCCGATATTGAGATCATCATAAAGGAACGGCTGAACCGGCAGGCCTCCATTGGGTTTTACGCGGATCTGAAGGATAAATACGATCATGACCCTCATCTGATGGAGAAGGTGAGCGTGGAGGATCTGAGAAAATTCGGCATGATACCGGAATTTCTGGGAAGACTTCCTGTCATTTTTACGTTAAGCGGACTGGACGAGGATATGCTGACCAGGATTCTGGTCGAACCAAGGAATGCCATCATCAAGCAGTACAAAAAGCTTCTGGCTATGGATGAAGTGAAGCTGGAATTTGAAGAAGACGCGCTCAGGGCGATCGCGAAAAAGGCGCTGGAGAAGGAGACAGGGGCCAGAGCCCTCAGAGCTCTCCTTGAGGATTATATGCTCGATATTATGTTTGAGATCCCTAAGGACGAATCGATCGGGAAGGTAGTGATTACCAGGGAATATATTGAAGGGACAGGCGTGCCGCGGATTATGCTCAGAGATCAGCAGAGAATCTCCGGATGATTGTGGGTTCACACCAGGGAAAATATATGATATGATAACAGATGTATCCGCTGAACAACATCTGCGCGAAGCAGCATGGAAAGAATGCTGCGGGTACAGGTATGCATGCGCTTGGCTGGCATGCGGCCATTGAGACAAGACGATACATTGTCTGTCGTGGGAGGACGGCGTCTTTGGGCGTGTACAGGGTTTTTGATGTACGTGTAACATCCGGCACAGCAGTTACCGGATGTACAGGCCCGCAGCAGGCGGCCGGCCTGACTTAAGCAGGCGTAGGATTACATTGGACAGCTCCTTAAGGGCTGGAACCTGTCATGAGAAAGAGACTGGCAGATCCCTGTCAGATTCTGGTTTTTCCACTCCCTGGGGAGAATCCGAGAAAGGAGATATGGATGGAACGCAAGAGTTTGTTTGATGGTCTTTCAGAGACTCTCAACAAAACTGCAAAAGTATTGAGCGACCGTGCAAGCAGTGTGTACGAGTCCTCGAAGATTCGAAGCAAGATCAATTCGGAAGAAAAAGCCATCGAGAAGATGAAAGGAGATATCGGCACCCTGATTTACAGCCGCTATGAGGAAGGCGAGCAGTTTGAAGGAGAGGTCGGGCGTCTGAGCGAGGAAATCCGGGAGCGGTATATCCGGATCCGGCTGCTGGAGCAGGAGAACGCCAGTGTTCATGGAAAGAAAATCTGCCCTTACTGCAAAAAGGAGGTTCCGCTGGATGCTGTTTTCTGCCCCTCCTGCGGGAAGGAATGTCCTCCCCGGGAAGAGGAGAAAGAGGTGTTTGAGCAGGAGAATGCTCAGGCAGAGCCATATGAAGACGAAGTCTTCATGAAGCAGGAGGAGGTTGAAGTGACGGGAGAAGAGATGGCTGAGGTGGCGGAAAGCGCCTTTGACGATGAGACTGTGCCGAAAGCTGCTGAGGATGAATTTGAAGCATGAAATCCCGTCAGGAGATAAAGGATCAGGATGTACAGGCTGGATCAAAGCCGGAATGAGCATGAGACCGGTATGGTGAATGCAGCTGGTTATGTTGAGGAAGAAATGCGTCTGCAGACGGCGCGGGAAAGAAGGGACTTTGGTCTCGGAGCAGGCTCCGGGGTCAAGGTTCCTTTTTTACCACTCTGACGGTGAAGGTGATGTGTGACGGCAATAGTCAGGGGCTGTGCATAAATGATTGCAGTGCAAAATGACTCCTACGGATTGTTCCGCGCTTCGCGCTCCCACAATCCTGCCCCTATATTCGTATTC
>CACZQU010000515.1 GCA_902783305.1 uncultured Lachnospiraceae bacterium
ACAGGGCAGGGGAATGATCCGGTTCAAAAGAATCCCATATTTTCTGAAGAAACGTTCCAGAACCAGATGGTACATCTCATTCAGAATTCTTCTTTGTCTTTCCAGGAAGAAATTCTGCATTTCCTCCGGACGGATCTGCGCAGTCTTTGGCATGGGGAACAGATAATCTCCGTCTACGCGGCCAGCCAGAAGACGGTACGGACTTTTTTCCTCCGGATCCTGTGTGGAGATAAAGCGCTCTACGTAGATCGTACTGAGGATCTGGGCATTGATTACCGGATTGTACTTTTCATTGACCAGAGTCCGGAGCTCTGCAGCCGCTTTATCCTTCTCTCCGGCCTTCAGGTAACTGATCGCGCACAGCTGATGAACATCCAGGGCACCTCCCGCGTATTTGGCGGCATCATCGACAAGTGAGACGATTTTTTCATGTTCAAGCTTCGGATCCAGCAAATCCGCATACTCCAGACAGCAGGCCGCACAGATTTCATCCTCCCGCAGAATGTTGAATCGGTTGACTTCCTGATAATAGGCAAAAAACGTCTTCGCTTTTTCCCGGTATGCCTGTCTGGTCCCCGGCTCCATCGCCAGATCCTCATCATTCGAAATCAGATTAGCCGTATTGCCGATATAGTACCAGAAAGGCGGATATGCGGCAAATCTGTCTTTGATGCTGTCAAGCCGTTCATATTTCCGGATCAGATCCTGATCCATCAGGATGTCATTATACTGCCGGATCTGTTTCTGCGTAAGCCGGAAGACATCCGGAAACTCATATTTGTCAGCCAGGCGCCATGCCGCTTCAAAAAGCTGCTGCTGAAGTGCTTCAAACTGTTCCATGGCCGCCCTTTGCAGCTTCCAGATCTGTCTGTCGCGATCCAGATGATACTGTGCCCGGTTTTTGCGATAATTCATGTAGCCGATCCCGACCTGGGCGGCAAGAGAAGCAGCCAGAGAGACCGGATTCGCACCGGCAACGAGCAGAGCCAGATTCGGCACAGCCGTCCATATCGCGTTTTTCATCTTCTGCTGATACTCTTTTTCGATAAATTCCTTCTCGCCCTCCTGCAGCCGGAAAAAAGTGATCGTCTCCATCAGCCTTTTCAAAATCCCGAGAAGGGCTTCGTCTTTCGGCATGTTTTCCAGGTTCAGATTATTTAATATGGTTTCATATTCCTGATCCAGCACGGTCAGATCATTGTAGTCGATGATCTGGGAAACGGATACCGTGCAAAGATTCAGGGCATAAGCAGCCTGCATTTGTTCTTGGGTGAAGGGAAGTCCCTCTGCCATCGGTGTGCCCTTGTCCATACGAATTACCTCCCTGTTTTCTGAAAGCTTCATGGAAACCGGAAGAATCACGCAAAAGCTGATGCTGTCAGCCCGGCGTAATCGTCATAACAATCGGGATATGATTGGATATTTCCTCCCGGTACAGGTCATAATTATCATAAAAAGCCGAATAATAGCTTGATCCCACGACATCCACTCTGCTGACGAAGGGATGGAGACAGGACAGCTTGTTCTTGTCGTAGGAAAAATGATCATAATTATGTTTATAGCCTCTTGTCTCCTCATCCGCCTTCTTCGGTCTCTTCAGCGTTGTCAGCTGATCCTGAACCGTAACGATTCTTTTGTCGTCCAGACGGATTCCGTCATCCGGAGTGTCAATATAAGGTTTTTTCGTCCACAGCCGCTTAAGATTCATATTATAATCCCCGAGCAGGATGGTATAAGCAGGCATCTGAATTCCATATACCATATCGGCCAGCATGGGATACAGCGAGCGCGTAAGAACGTCAAATTCATTCTGCCGCATCTTCCAGAAAAACCGGTCGCTTTCCTCGTCAAGCCCGTTATAGCGGATATGCGTACAGATCAGACGAAGCTCAAAGTTTCCGCCGCCCAGTCCCTGCGGCGTGAAGCGGCCATATACAGGATCCCGGATAAGCTCCTCAAAGCCCTCCTGGCGGTTTACTTTATACCGGGTGTAAATACAAGGCTCAAAGTTTTCCATATTTCCATCCAGAAGGCCGGACTGCACTTTTCTGAACCTTCTCCGGTCCCATAAAAAAGCATATCCCTCTCCTCCGGGGTCGTGGTCTACATCCTTCATCCCTTTTTTGGGCCGGGAATTCAGCCATACACTCTCCCAGCCTGTCCCAAGGCAGGAGCAGACCGGATGAAGTGCGTCCTCATCCAGTACCTCCTGTAAAGCGACCAGATCCATCTGTTCATGGCGGATGATGTCTGCAATGTTCTGCGCACGCAGCCGAGTCGCTGTACTGCGGGAAAGTCTGTTTACATTAAAAGAGCCAATTCGATACTGCCTGCCCTGTCCCATAAGGCTCCTCCTGTATCCGATTCCGTTGCAAAATGACTCTTCTATGGTTACAGGCATAAGAATCTGACGGTCGTATCTCCAGTTTAGGACAAATTCTTACCGCTCATAACCAGCGTTGGAACTGTCTCCCATGTCCTTCAAAAATCCCATCAAATCTTCACCCTGGCTCCATTGCTGTCAGAACCGGCAATGAGACCAGGGTGTCGAAAACAAAACCATCAGCTGTTAAGAACGTTACTGTTCAGCCGTCTCTCCCTTCATTCCAAATTCGCGCCTGTCGGCGCTTTTCCGCCCCGCTTCGCGTGGCTGAATTTGTCATG
>CACZQU010000516.1 GCA_902783305.1 uncultured Lachnospiraceae bacterium
AGCAGAGAGGTCTGTCCCATGACAGGCGGAAAAACGCTGGAGAAGATTTCTGCCCGAGCCTTTTTTGATCAGCTGAAAGAAGGGACGGCCGGACTGATGCCTGGATGGCGGATTCTGCCCCCGGAAGGAATACTATGAAAGCTAAGATACGTGTTACCCTCACCACTGAAGATGGAGAGAAATTCTATGGCCCGGGCGTGCAGGATCTTCTGACAGGAATCCGGGAATGTGGCTCTGTGAAGGATGCCTGCTCAGCAATGGGGCTTTCCTATTCCAAAGGCCGCAGGATCCTGCGGAATGCGGAAGCTGTTCTTGGATACCAGCTGGTGAAACGGCAGCGGGGAGGTGCCGCAGGAGGCTCGGCAATTCTCACAAACCAGGCGGAGGACTTTATAGAGCGTTATCAGTCTCTGACGGATAATATTAACACTTATGCCTCAGAATGTATGATTGAGGTGTTCTCGAGTCAAGTGGACGGTTCTTCCTGACTCATCCAGAGGATGAGTCAGGAAGAACCGTCCACTTGATTGCTTTGTGAATGAAGTTTTCCCCTTTATTCTTTCTCCATTGTTTTTTGTTGGAAATATTCGGAAATCCTTAGGCTTATACCAGGAAATTTCTTCCGATTAATTGACCAGATTTCCTGGTTTTGATATAATACTTCCGATTGGAGGTGTTTTTTTGGAAAACAAGGCAGAATATATTGGGACTACAGAAGCTGCGAAGCTGCTTCGAATATCTGGGCGCAGGGTTGTTGGATTATGCAGTGAAGGAAAACTTTCCGGAGCATTTCAGCCAGGCAGAAACTGGAAGATTCCAATAGCGTCAGTGAAACAGTATATGAAAGATACCGGAATATCACTTCCTGAAGAAACGGGAGATGCTGCCACGGGGCTTCTTCCGTTTGCCATTGGTAATACCTCGTATATTGAAATATCCAGTGAATGCTATTATGTGGATAAGACGCTTCTGATCAGAGATCTCATCGATGACCATAACATGGTTACATTGTTTACACGACCACGTCGATTTGGAAAGACATTGGCCATTAATACGATTAAAACTTTTTTCGAAAAGACAACGGAAGATACATCCAGGTATTTTACAGATAAAAAGATCTGGAACTGTGGTGAGAAATATCAGGTTATGCAGGGGATTTATCCTGTGATAATGCTTACATTCAAAGACGTCAAATACAATACCTGGGAGGAGTCTCTGGAAGCAATCAGGTTAGTCGTGAAGGATGAATATAAACGACACACGGAATTATTTGAAAGCAGAGCACTCGATTCGGATGCGAAACAATTCTTAGACAGAATAGAAAAAGGAACGATCAGCAGCGTTGAACTTCAACGAGCTTTATTAAATCTTACCCGTATGCTTTCTGTCCATCATGGATCAAAAGTAGTGATTCTGATTGATGAATATGATACACCGATTCAGCAGGGCTATTCTAAAGGATTCTTTAAAGACGTCATTTCCTTTATGCGAAACTTTTTTTCCGGCGGTCTGAAAGACAATGCTGACCTGGCTTTTGGCGTTCTGACAGGGATCATGCGTGTTTCCAAGGAAAATCTTTTCAGCGGTCTGAATAATCCGATGGTAAATACTGTGCTTGATGAAAAGTACAATGAATACTTTGGTTTTACGGAAGATGAAGTCCGGGAAATGACAAGATATTATCACAGAACTGCAGCAATGGATGAAATACGCTTCTGGTATGACGGATATCGTTTCGGAAACACAGAGATTTATAATCCATGGTCTGTCACAAACTTCTTTGCATCTGGTGGTAAGGCAAAGCCTTACTGGGCCAACACCAGTGATAATGATATCATCCGGGAGATCCTGACAGAACTTACACCGGAGATTGCGGATGACCTGGTAAAGGTCATGCAGGATGAAGAAATCCATGCGTCTTTGGATATGGAAGTTATTTATCCCCGTATGACAGATGGAAATGATACGATTTTCAGTTTTCTGTTACTGGCTGGGTATCTCACACCAGCCGGCAGGACCGTAGAGACAGAGATCGGAACATTTGCTTCACTGCGCCTTCCTAATGCTGAGATACGGAGAATCTATAACACGGAGATTCTTGGATGGATCCGTACAAAACAATCCGGAAACATTATCCCGGAGATAGAGAAGGCAGTATATCTGAGCGATGCAGAACGCCTGCAGGAAGCACTCAGAAAATATATGATCGCCAGTATCTCCTTTTATGACGGCGCTGCAGAAGGTTTCTATCATGGAATGGTGCTGGGCCTTGTGGCAAGCCTTTCCTCCAAGTATTATATACGATCGAACAGGGAATCCGGCGAAGGCAGATTTGATCTTCAACTTGAGCCAAAAGATAAAGTCCTTCCCGGCATCCTGATGGAGTTCAAAGCTGTATCCGCCTCAGAAAAGGAAAAGCTGCCTGAACTGGCTGAAGAAGCCTTAGCTCAGTCGGAAGATAGAAATTATCAGAGGGATTTGGAAGATCGTGATGTAAGCGATATCGTCAGATATGGTATTGCTTTCGCCGGAAAGAATGTTGAAGTCAGAATGGCAAGACAAGGGAGTCTGATCTTTTAGGCTTCTTATTTGCCAG
>CACZQU010000517.1 GCA_902783305.1 uncultured Lachnospiraceae bacterium
CAGGGGCCCCATGGAATACGAATATAGGGGCAGGACCCGGGGAGCGCGAAGCGCGGAACAATCCGTTGGAGTCATTTTGCACTGCAATCATCTATGCGCAGCCAGACAGCTGTATCCGCTCTGCCGCCGATCCTGCCGGGCGATGCTTACAAGGCGGTGAAGCGGGCAGAACCTTTTTGTATATAGTGTTCGATTTACTGTACTGTATTATACACTGTCTTTCAAACCGGACTGTAGCGAAGACGTGTCGGCTGATATTCTGTGATTCATCCCTCACATTGCCATGCAAGATGTCGGGTACCATTTGCCCATGCGTGGCTTTACGGTTAATCCGTGAATAGCAGCTGGCTGACCGTATGGAGAAACCTGCTTAGGTACTTTCTTTTTTCACAAAGTTCTGATATCATAAGAATGCTGATGAGATCGTGCCTGAATAACGCAGACGTGGTCTTCGCAGAGGATGAAGATATGGGGCAGCAGCTCCCGGAAGGGAAATCATTTGCGGCATGCTGAAGCAGCCCATACGAAAACAGAGGGGAGATGACTGGCATAATGGCTAAAAAAGGCCTGATCATTCTAAGTATCATAGCTACCGTAGGTACGGCAGGACTTGGAGCCTGGCAGTTTTATTTTAAAGATAATACCAGCTTCGGGAGAGATGAATTGAATACGGCCTATGTGACCAAGGTGAGTTCCCTCACAGGAGAATCTATGGGCTCTCAGAACTGGTACGCGGGTGTAGTGGAAGCCCAGAATACGGTAAAGGTCAATATTGAGAGCGGCAGGAAGGTTTCAGAGGTTGCTGTCGAGGTGGGACAGACTGTCAAGGAGGGAGACCTGCTGTTTGAGTACAATCTGAGCAGTATCGAGGATGACCTCAAGCAAAAGCAGCTTGATCTGGATAAACTGATCAACGAAGCCCAGAGCTACGCGGAAAATATTGCTACTCTGGAGGTTGAAAAGACAAAAGCGAAGGAAAACCAGCAGCTGTCCTATACTATAGAGATTGAAACGGCCAGGATGAACCTGAAGCAGAATGAATACAACCAGATCAAAAAGCAGGCAGAGATCGACAGGCTGCTGGCTTCTCTGACGGATACCCGGGTGGTTGCGTCTGTCGACGGCGTCATACAGAAGATTGACAGCAGCAAGCTTACCAGCGATGATGGTTCAAGCCTGAGTGATGAGCTGGATTCCGGGGACGATGATTTCGATGACAGCAGCAGCTCGGACAATTCCTTCATTACCATTCTGGGGACGGGGAACTACCGGGTGAAAGGGTATATCAATGAGCAGAACCGGTCAGATCTTTCTGTCGGCGAGCCCCTGATCATCCGTTCCAGGGCCGATTCCTCACAGACCTGGAGCGGAACGTTAAATAATATTGATGAACAGAATGCCAAATCCAATAATTCCGACAGCTTTTTCGGAGATTCCGGCGATTCGCAGACCAACTCCAGCAGCTATCCTTTTTATGTGCAGCTGGACAATTCGGATAATCTGATGCTGGGACAGCATGTCTATATTGAGAAGGATGTGGGTCAGACCAGCCGGGCGGACGGCTTGTGGCTGTTTGAGAGCTTTGTTGCCGACGCGGATACGGAAAGCCCCTATGTGTGGGCTGCAGGTGATGATGGTAAGCTGGAAAAACGATATGTCATTCTCGGACAGTATGATGATCTGAATTATGAATACCAGATCCTGGATGGATTATCCGATTCTGACAGCATCGCCGAGCCGGATGCGGAGCTGGAGGAAGGAATGCCGACTGCGGACAGCTCACTGCGTCCTGTTGAGGAGGATGATTACAGTGAGTATGATGATTATGAAATGTACGGTGACTCCATAGAGGATATGGGGGATTACAGCTTCGGGGACGAGGAAATCATCGAGGGTGACTGGGATGAAAGCGCTGAAGACTGGGAAGACTGGGATATCGAATACGATGATTCCGACTTTGAAGACCCTGTGATGATGGATGAATTTGACATGGATTTTGAAAATGAAGGCTTTGTTTTTGACTCGGATGATGAGATGAGTGCGGGATGAGAAGGGTTCGAAGCATAATTGCCGTATTCCGGATAATCCGGGATGATCAATTCAGGTTGAACGAAGGTGAACGGATATGATGCTGGAGCTGCGCAACATATACAAGGATTACATTCAGGGCAGAGAAAAGGTTCATGTGCTCAAAAACGTCAATTTTCAGATGTCTGAGGGTGAATATGTGGCAATAATGGGACCGTCCGGTTCGGGAAAGTCCACACTGATGAATATTATAGGATGCCTGGATAAGACGACATCCGGTCAGTTTATCCTGGATGGAAAGGATATCAGTAAATGCTCGGAGAATGAACTGTCGGAGATACGGCTGCACAAAATCGGGTTTGTCTTTCAGAGCTTTCATCTTCTTCCAAGGCAGACCGCACTGGCCAATGTGGAAATGCCCCTTAATTATGCGAAGGTTTCCAAAAAAGACCGTCGGGAGAGAGCCTTTTACGCTCTTGAACGAGTGGGACTGGCGGACAGAATCAACCACCGGCCAAATCAGCTGTCCGGCGGCCAGATGCAGAGAGTCGCTATCGCAAGGGCGATTGTAAACCGGCCAAAGCTGCTTCTTGCGGATGAGCCGACAGGAGCTCTGGACTCTAAATCGGGTGCTGCGATCATGGATCTTTTTCAAAGTCTGAACAGGGAGGGGGTTTCCGTCCTGATGATCACCCATGACGCGGAGATTGCCCATCATGCCAGACGGATCGTGACGATCCGTGACGGGATTTTACAGGAGAGAAGGTGAGCTTTTGGGCAAGGTAAAGAAAATTGTGGCTGGAGTTCTGATCTCCAGTCTTGTCGTCGGTGGAATTGCCGCCGGCCTGAATTATGCCAGACTGCAGAATATCAAGTATGCGATTGTCGCCCCTGTCGGCGATCTGGCCAGCCAGTATCTGTATCAGGAGGATGCGACTTTTGAAGGGCACATTACGACAAATATCTCCCAGAATATCACTCTCAGCAAGGATATGATTGTTGAGCATGTATATGTCGGAAAGGGAGATGATGTCAAGCTCGGCCAGCCGTTGGTTTCCTTTGACACGACATTGTCAGAAATGAAGCTGAATATCGAGAAGCTGAAGCTCCAGCGAATCGAAAACAATCTGAATGATATCCTGAACCGCCTGGAGGACATCCGCAACGGAGCGGCTCTGACCTCTGCAAATCTCTATGGGGATGATTCGGATACAACCATCAGCAGGTCCTCCTCTGGCGACGATGATGATGGCGACGATGGTACCAGTATCCTTTCGGGCAGCGATGATGATATCATGGCGGATGACGATGAGGATTTCATGGCTGACGAAGAGGATGATATGTGGATGGACATGGCGGATGCTTCTTCAGGCCGGTCACAGAGCCTTTGGGGAAGTCCGGCTCTTTCCAGGTTTACGGTATTTGCCTTCCGCCCATTCACGCTTCTTGCTTCCGCTTTCACAGATGGAAGCGGGGATGTTTTTACTTCGGACGAGGGCTTTGACGATTCTGCGGCCCAGGAGGAAAGCGCGTTTTATGACGGGGATTCCAGCAGCAAGGATGAATTTGATGATTTTCTGGATGAACTGGTCGAAGATGA
>CACZQU010000518.1 GCA_902783305.1 uncultured Lachnospiraceae bacterium
CAGATATGTCTTTCCTATTTATTTAATCCCGCGGGTATCAATGATCATTCCGGTTTGATCCTTCAGTCCTGTATAATCAACAATAGACTTCCGGAAGAGATACCCATTCCCCAGATCAGGATCCTGTTTGCTCCACGCGGTAAGGGAATAACGGAAATCCGGTTCGGTAAGCGGACAGTCTTCCTCCAGATGGGTAATGATTCCATAAGACTCTCCGTTGACAACGGAAAGAGGGGTACCTGCGTCGTTGAACCCGACCAGATTCAGACCTGACGAGATTGATTTTTCATAAAAGCCGGAAGAAAAGTCTTGAGTTCCCAGATCTGTCACCAATCCGCCGGGTTGGATGATGCGTGTTTCCGGCAGGTATTTTCCATTCAGGACGGATACCATTTCTTCTCTGCTTTCCGCATATAAAAGAATTTCATCATAAAGCGGGACGTCGCTGGTCTCCTTCGGATCCTTCTTCTCCTCCAGGGAACCTGGTGATTTTCCGGAAACGTCCCTTCTAATAAATAAGGAAACCGTGATGTCGGAACTTCCGCCACGGCTTTTACAGATCACATATAAGGGAACAAAACGGCTGTTTTCCATATCGTATTCATATAGAATATAGGAGAAGGAACTCTCATTAGCGAAGACAGCCATATAGTCATATTCGGTATAGTAGAAAACTTTTTTACCGATGGTGAGAAGCCCGCCGCTGAAAAAAGTAGGTAAAGCCACATCCTGTGCTTCGGTTGTAAGATCCTCGACCAGAAAGATTTCTCCGTGATCATCCATGGAATATAGGCAAAGGTGAATACTTTCTCCCCCTTCCGTGCCAAATCCGCTTGTTGATTCCGGATCCTCCGCCAATGTGACATATGTCAGGATACATTCTTCTATGCCATCCTGGTTGAGGTCGGCAACTCTGGCGCTGAGAAGACCCGTGCGCTTATCCGGATACCGGTTTTTTGCATCCTCCCAGAATGAATTGTAAGTAAAAAAGGTTTCGGAGGTCTCCAACGACACATAACCATACTTCGGTGCAAGTTCACGTTGGATGTAATGATAATAAGTATGAAAATTAATCAATGGATAGATATCGACCGGACTGATATTGTCTGCTCCGTTAAAAGCCAGGCCGTAAGCGTACAAAGAATCCTCCGCTTCCAGAGCATTGGCCAGTTCCTCGATCAATGTAGTGAGGCGTGAGCATTTTGCCTTTATGGTATTCTCGGCAGCTGCCGGAAGACCAGCTGTCTTAAACGCACTTCTTCCGAGTTCGGCAGCTGTCAGACAAGCATTCAGGTAGTTCAGCGTGAGATAACCGGTTCGATCTATTTCACTTTTTACTTTCAGTTCATTTCCGATCATCCTGACATAACTGTCCGTCATGGAGAGCCAGGCATCCATTTCATAGAGGATCGCATAAAGGGAAATCTGGAGAGCTTCTGCCTCGCTCACCTTGGCCAGACGATAAGCAGGAAGATTCACAGCATCGATAAAACAATCCACCAGCTGTTCCTTGATAATGTCCCAGATGATTTTATTTACGTTCGCGACAAACGTGACGTAAAAGAAGGGACTGACGCTTACTTCATTGACCGTAGTTCCCAAAATAACCTCCGGTCCCCCATTCTGCTGTATCTCGTGAAATTTTTCAATAAGCTCCGGAGCAAGTTTCCAGAACGCGGCTAAAAATCCGTCCCACAATTTCTGTTTCCCGGAAGAGCCTGTCACGAACAGCATCCTTTTCTTCAGATCCCTTCGAAAATCCTGAGCCGCAGCAGACATATTTACATTTGTCTGCGAGCTGGTGTAATCCATATAACTCTTCATGGCATCTTGCATCAGCCGGTTCTGGCGGTCCACCTTTCCAACAGCATAGGATGTCTGAAGAAACACCGCGCCAGCGAACATGCCGTACGAAAATCCATTTTGAAAACCATCAGTCAGTTTCAGCAGTTTTGACGCGTTTGTCTTCAGCACTTCAGCGTCTCTGGAAAAAACACGGGAAAGGGAAGACTGAATTGCCGCATTATACAGAATATCCACGGCTCGGGCATTTGAGACAGCATTGTTTCTCATTCCATCAGTAAGCAGCTGAGTATACCAGGTCAGCAGCTGCCAGCCTGCATCCTCCAAGGATTCCATCTTCTCGATTTGCTCATCGGAAACGCACAGCAAGGATTCCACCAGTTTTTTACCTGCATAATTATTCGCATCAGGAAAAAAAGTATGGACAATCTCTTCATGAAAGATCCCATTGACAAACCTGGCAGGAAGGTTCAGTACATTTCCATTCATGGCAATCAGATATTCCAGATCCAGAGTGAGTAATTTATAAGCACCGACAGCGAGATTCGCATTATTGATCAGCACTTCCAGAACCTCGTCGGGCAGGGAGAGATCCTCTTTATAGGAAAAGAGAAACTGCCTTCCAGTCATGTAATCCTCTTCCATCACTTCCATAAGGATGTCGGGAATGGTTTTTTGAGGGGGATAGATCAGAAGATAATCCTCTTTTGGATCCCAGGAGCTTTCGTCGGTATCGGAAGCTACAGGAAAAGGATCCGCTCCCGTCAAAGCAAAGAAATCATCGGAAGGAATCCAGCAGCGCTCCTTGTACAGCTTCACAGGCTGCTTCAGCATATAGGTTCCGTCTCCATAACCATAGTATTTCAGTGAATAATCAAAGCTGGCTTCATTCACTTTGAAAACTGCTTTTCTGCTGAAGATGACAATGGACATTTCCCGCTGATCTTCATCATATGATTCGTTATATCCTGAAAAGAGAGGATTAAACTGATTAGGATCCAGAAAGACCGTGTCTGTCTTCGCATCATACAATGCATCTACGGTGTGGAACTTGTCGAATTCGTCAGTCATCAATATGCGCAGCTTTCCCATTTGG
>CACZQU010000519.1 GCA_902783305.1 uncultured Lachnospiraceae bacterium
AAAAAATCCATTGTTTACCGATCCGGTTCAGAATATTCCCTGGCAATCCATAGCCCCCTTTCTTTTCCTTCCGCATATACCGGGAAGTACAAATATGCTTTTTTTGACTCCAGGAACCGGGGAGTGCGAAGCACGGAACAATCCGTTGGAGTCATTTTGCACTGCAACCATTTATTTACCGGGCTTACGATATCTGCTCCCGCGGGTAGGGATCCGGGAGTAGAGGCAGTCTGCTTTGCCGCATGCTTCGCAGCTGTCCTGGCTGTTCCCGGGTGAAATGTCTGCTGCCGGCGCAATTCCGGCAAATGCCGTCACGGATTTTGAAGGGACCATCAGCAAGGAGTCGGTCAGAAAGACGCCGATGCTTTTGGGAAGGGACAAAGCAGCGCTGATGTCCCGCTGGGCGGACAGAGGACAGTCTCCATAGCCGGGAGAAAAACGGGGCCGGAGTGAAAATCCTTCTCCATGGACTTTTCGCCGCAGCTCCTCGTTGCGTTCATCGCAATAAGTCTCGATCATCTGCGCACAGACCGCCTGGCAGATCGCCGCATCCGCGATAGCGTTTACCTGTGCCCGCCGGATGAGACGATCCGGACCGATCCCCAATGTCGCGCCAAAAAGGAAGGTCTCCCGGCATCCCTCCAGATTCCGGGAAAGAGCATGGCTTTGAATCGTCAGCTCTCCGATCTTCAGCGTGTCCGTGGAATCCTCCGGCCGGACGATGGGGAGACGGCGGCAGACGAAAGCCGGCTGCACTTCTTTCTGCAGCCGGCTGACACATTCGCGGATCCGCTGCTGCACTTCTTCGGAAGGGACGGCTGCGCCGTAACCGAGATACCGGTATATTTCTTTCTCATCGATAGGAATCATGCCTGCTGCCCTTTTTATCTGAATAACTCTGATTCATTTCTTCGTGATGCAGTCATATTATAGTGCATTCAGTCCCTTAATGCTACAGATTTTTTCCTTTATCCTTTATCAGGGGTCATGAACCCCTGAAAACATGGACTTTCCGGGAATGAGCAGACGATTTTGGTTACTGTTTGCGGCCGCTCCGCAACATTCGGACTTCCCGCCCTTCAGGCTCTCCTGACGCTTCCCGCCGGAATTCCGCATGTTGTGGAGTGACTTGAAAAATCATACAAAGGAAGGTACAATGGGAGGCAGACTCAGGAAAGAAAGGAATTCATAAAAATGAACGCAGACCCAAACGCGCCGATCGGCGTATTTGATTCCGGCATAGGAGGGCTTACCGTCGCGCGTGAAATCATGCGGAATCTTCCATCCGAAAGAATAGTCTATTTTGGGGATACCGCCCGCCTTCCCTATGGAAATAAATCCAAAGAGACCATTCTCCGCTTCTCCAGACAGATTGTCCGTTTCCTGAAAGAGCAGCAGGTGAAGGCGATTGTTGTTGCCTGCAACACGGCGAGCGCTTTTGCAGTGGATGAGCTCCGGGAGGAAACGGATACCCCTCTGCTTGGCGTGATCGAAGCAGGAGCCCGTGTGGCTGCCGCCAGGACGGTGAACAGAAAAATCGGAGTGATCGGAACGGAAGGGACGGTCCGCAGCCGGATTCATGAAAGCTTTCTGAAAAAACTGGATCCGGAGGTTACGGTATATGGCAAAGCCTGTCCTCTTTTTGTCCCTCTGGTGGAGGAGGGATGGCTTCACGATCCGGTGACGGTGGAAGTGGCCCGCAGATATCTTCAGGAGATGAAGGAGGAGCAGGTTGACACGTTGATTCTGGGCTGTACCCACTATCCGCTGCTTCGTTCCACCATCGGGAATATTATGGGAGAGAATGTGACCCTGGTCAATCCTGCGTACGAGACGGCCCTGGCTTTGCGCGCCATGCTGGAGGAGCAGGGGATCAACCGTCAGGAAAACGTGCAGGAGGAGTTCCCTTACCGCTTTTTTGTCAGTGACCTGGCAGAGAAATTTCAGAGCTTTGCCAATTCCATTCTGCCTTATGATGTAAAGATGACCCGGAAGATTGACATTGAGCGGTACTGAGCCCATGAACAGACGCAAGGTGATGGTAAAGGTTCTGGGACTGCAGGAATACCAGGGAGAGGAGATCTCACGGATCGAGGTGGAGGTCCAGGGAACATACTCTTTCCGCGATGACGCTCATTTTCTGCACTATGAAGAGTACCCCGGGGACTTCGCTCAGGCTGTGGTGACTCTGGTGAAGTACCGCGGCGGGGTGATGGAAGTGATCCGGTCCGGTGAGATCCGTTCCCGGATGGTATTTGAGAAAGGGAGACGGTTTGCCGCGCCTTATGTTACCGCCGCCGGGAGCATGCAGATGGAGATATCCACAGAAGAAACCTGGATGAAATGCACCGTGGACGGCTTTACCGCCGGAGCCAGGTATACTCTGGCGGCAGACGGTGAAGAGATAACCAGGAACGAGATCCGGATCACGGCGGCCTTCACGGATGAAAGGAGTTGAAGTGGCTGCAGGGAGGAGAGAGGCGAAGAGCCGGACACAGCAAAAAAAGGGCTGTGGAGAAGAAAACCCGGGGAATGGGATTCCTTCTTCACAGCCCTTTGCGGATTGTTTTATTTCTTCCGGGAACCGCCGGCCGCGGCTTTTCTGGGAGAGGCAGAGGATGATGCTTTTCTGGAAGAGCCTGAAGCCTTCCCGGAGGATTTGGATGAGGACCTGGATGAAGCCTGCGAGGATTTGCCGGTCCGGGATCCGGATGAAGAAGAGGTTTTCTCAAGCTGCTGCGAGGCCTTGTCCTTTACCTTGGCGAAAAAACCCTTCTTTTCAGGAGGAGCCTCCAAAGAGCCCCGGATTCCTTTTACTCCGACGATATAGAGCCCGCTGACCTCCGCCTTGATCTCTTTTTTGACCGGTATCAGGTCGTAGACCTTTTCGTCGGCGATCATGACCTGGATCCTGGGACCGATCTTGGCTTTTACGATCGGAAGCTTGCTGCGCCGCATCAGCTTCGGCGTCTGATCGATAACGATCTGAGGCAGTCCGGAGTCCTTGACCGGAAGCCTTTTTTTGTCGATGACCAGCATGGAGACCGTCTGCTTCATCGCCTGGATCTGCGCCTGCTGTTCTTCCTGTCTTTTCTGTGCCCTTTTTCCAAAGAAGTAAAGACCGATCAGCAGACCGATCAGAACGACAAGGATGATGAGAAGGACAATCGTTATTTTACTCATTTCTTCCCTCCTGAATGTTGTCTGTATTGTCTGTGGCTGCTCAAGGCATGCCCTTACAAATCCTAAGTGTCAAGTATATCATCATGAACACGGAAACGCAACCGGAAGATACGGTTTTGTCACAAGGACAAACGCGTCCGGAGCCTCGGTCAGGACGGTTTTGCAGGCTTTTGCCGCTTTTTCTTCGTTCTCAAATATTCCATATACGGTCGGCCCGCTTCCACTCATGCAGGCAGCTATCGCGCCGCTTTTCGTCATCAGGGTACGCAGCCGGAGAATTTCGGGATGCCGCAGGCATGCGCCCGGCTCAAAAACATTGGAAAGAGACAAAGCAAGTGCTTCAAGATCGCCTTTGTACAGGGCGGATATCGTACGGTCTATGTCCGGACGGACAGCCGGACGGCTCTGATCAAGGCCGTCATAGGCTTCTTTTGTGGAAATGGAAACCGGAGGCTTGGCCAGGAGGAGAGAACAGGGAGGGAGAGGTGGAAGGGGTGTGAGGATTTCACCGATTCCTTCTGCAAGGGCAGTGCCTCCCAGCAGGCAGAAGGGTACATCCGCGCCAAGCTTTACTGCTCTGTGTCTGAGTTGCTCCATGCTCAGCCCGAGGGATAATACAGCGTTGACCCCTGCCAGGGTGGAAGCAGCATCCGTACTGCCGCCTGCCATGCCTGCTCCGGCCGGAATCCGCTTTTCCAGGTGAATCCTGAGCCCTTCATCGGGCCGGAATTCCTCCAGAAGCAAGGCGGCAGCTTTATAAACCAGATTGGAATGGTCTGCAGTGATTTCACAGCTGTCGGTGGTGAGGAAAACAGCCGGACCGCTTCCTTCGGAAACCGAAGAAGGATTACAGGCCGTGATATGGAGAATGTCATAGAGGTCAATCGTCTGCATGACGGTACGGATATCGTGGTATCCGTCCGGCCGCAGTCCCAGGACGTCCAATCCGAGATTGATCTTGGCTCTGGCGTAGATTTCCATGGGAATCGTCTCCTTCCCTGCGTTTTTGCTGAATCGTAATGTTTTTGTCTTATGACACCAGGATTGTGGGAGCGCAAAGCGTGGAACAATCCGCAGGAGCCATTTTGCACTGAAATCATTTCCCCGCGGGCAAGCTCACAGTGGAGAAACGCTTTTTCACTGGAGTCAGAAATGAAATGAGCCGCGAATGGTAACGGTATTATACCCGAGCAGGCAGAAATAATCAACTGACAAACAATTGGGGTGGAATTTTCAGCTGGTTTCCATTATAATGAGTAAGAGTGTAATCGTTTGGAATAAACAGCGAGAAAATAAAAAGGGGTGTATTCATGAATATACGATTCAGATGGAAAAAGAAAGGGCTGATTGGGCTGATTGCTGTTTCAGCTGCGATGGTTCTTGGCGGCTGCGAGATGGGAGGACTCAGGCTGCGCTTTTTCCCGACACCGACTCCGTCCGCGTCCGAAGAAACGCTTGCGCAGCAGACGGTTCTTCCGGAGGATACCGTTGAGGCGCAGGACAGTCAGACTGCGGCGGCACAGGACGCTCAGACAGCCGGGGCGCCGGACAGCCAGGCCGCTCAGACAACCGGGGCGCCGGACTCAGGGGCCGCGGAGAATCCGGATTCCGCATCGGAAAAGGAGGCTAAAAGAGCGCTGCTTGCTGCCAGGAAATATGCGGCTCAGTATAATTACAATAAAGCCATCCGAAGACTGAAAAAGGTGGAAGGATACGAGGAGAATGAGAAAATCATGGCGGCGATCGCCGATTACCGTGCGCGTAAAGCCGCGTGCGTGGAATATCCTCTGGATCAGATCACCCATGTCTTTTTCCACACGCTGGTTGTAGATCCGTCAAAAGCCTTTGACGGCGACTATCAGGCGGATGGATACAACCAGATGATGACGACGGTCAGTGAATTTGAGAAGATGATCCAGATCATGTATGACAGGGGGTATGTCCTTGTCAGCCCTCATGATATGGCGGTGGTCGGCGAAGACGGGAAGATGAAGCCGGGCCGGATCCTGGTTCCGGAGGGGAAGATCCCCTTTGTCCTGTCGGAGGACGATGTCAGCTACTATCATTACATGGATGGAGACGGCTTTGCGACAAAGCTGGTTCTCGACGGGGACGGGAAAGTCAAATGCGAATATATCGATGGCGACGGCAATGTCCTCATCGGGAACTATGATGTCGTGCCGATTCTGGATGAGTTTATCGCCGGACATCCGGATTTCTCCTATCACGGGAGAAAGGGCATCCTTGCGATGACCGGATACAACGGGGTTCTCGGCTACCGGACCGATTCCGCATACCAGACCGGGGTAGACCTGGACGACAATCAGAGAGAATTTCTCGAAAACCATCCGGATTTTGATTTTGACCAGGAGTGCCGCCAGGCGAAGGAGGTAGCTGACGCGATGAAAAAGACCGGCTGGGAGTTTGCCAGCCACACCTGGGGACATCGCAATGCCACCACCTCTACCGCCCAGGAGCTGCAGACGGATAATGAACGCTGGGTACAGACAGTGGCTCCGATTCTGGGAAGCACAGACATGGTAATTTTTGCTTTTGGGGCAGATATCGGCAACTGGGAGGAATATACCTATGACAATCCCAAGTTTGCTTATTTCAAAAATGCAGGGTACAATTATTTCTGCAATGTGGATTCCAGTCAGTACTGGGTGCAGATCACGGAGAACTATTTCCGGCAGGGAAGGAGAAATCTCGACGGATACCGTATGTATCATTTCCCGGAAATGCTCTCTGATCTGTTTGACGTAAAAGAAGTCTGGGACGATTCCAGACCGGTTCCGGTTCCGACGATGGGCTGAGGCCGGCGCCTTACGCTTGAAACAAGGTGCGGAATCTTTTTGAAGGAGGGATAGAAGCTGGAAATGAAAAAAATAAGCTGGATGCTGGTGCTTGCTGTAATCGGTCTGTCCGGATGCAGCATGCCCTTCGGGGAAGGGGAAAAGCTTCCCTCGGTTCTGCCGGCCGCCGAGGCTGACGGAGGAGTTACAGGTAATGCTTCAGCAAATTCAGGACAAGGTGCGCCGAGACTGGTTTCGGCAGACAGGATTTCTTCCGTGATCGAAATCGGCCCATATGAAAATCTTATTCCCGAGTCCATGGAGGTTACAGACGAGATGGTCGGGGAACGGATCCAGAGCGAGCTGGTTAAGGACAGTACATACCTGCGAAACGGATCGGATACGATTGAAGAGGGAGATACCGTTGTCATCAATTATGTGGGGACAGTGAATTATAATACCTTTGACGGAAGCGTGGCAAACAACTATGCCCTCCTGGTGGGAAGCGGTGAGATGGCAGAGGGGTTTGAGGACGCTCTTGTGGGGATGACGCCCGGTCAGACTAAGGCTTTTACGATAACGTATCCGGAGGATGCTCCGGATGCGGAGCTTCAGGGGGCACAGGTGGATTATCGTGTCACTGTACAGTCCGCGTCGAGACCTGCGGCGTTTGACGATGAATGGGCGCAGGAGAAGGGCTTTGACAGCGCACAGGCTTATCGGGAAGAGATCCGGAAGGAACTGGAGGAGGAAGCAAGGAGCGATGACGCGCGTCGGGAACAGCTGTGGCAGCAGATCGTGAAAAGCTCCAGGGTGCTTGAGTATCCGCCGGAGGATCTTGAAGCGGCAAAGGAAAACTATTACAATCTGGTCAGGAGCTATGCGCAGCAGGCTCAGATGGATCTGGAGGCATTTGCCTTATCCCAGGGGATGACCATGGAGCAGCTTGAAGAGCAGGCACAGACATATGCCAGAGCTAAGGTCAAGCAGAACCTGATTGTCCAGGGAATCATGGACCAGGAAGGAATGAGTCTTGGCGACGAGGAGAGTCTGAGGATCTATGAAGCTCTGGCAAAGGAGCAGGGGCTGGAAGACCCGGAGCAGCTCAGGAAGCGATTCGGCGAACAGGAGATTAACGAAACGGTTGGCCTCAACCGGGTTCTGGATTTTGTGATGCAAGGGCGCGGGTAAGACTTTGGATCTGCGCGATCAATGTCCGGGAGCGTTTTGCTTACCACCCGGAATAGAAGGGAAATTGGGAGAATGGATAAAAACGTACTGCGTGAACGCCAGCGCAGGAAACAGCAGCAGCTTCGCCGCAGGGCAATGATTCAGAAACTGGCAGCCGGGGTGGTTTGCTTACTGATTCTCATCGCGTTTGTCAGGCTGGTTATCCTGCCGGTGGGAAACCGGCTTTTCTCAGGAGGAAAAAAGAAGGAAGACGAAGAAATTGTGACGACTCAGGCGGCGGATCCCGTTGATCCGAATGCTGCGGTCCGCAAGCCCTTGAAGGGAATCGGGGATCTGGAAAAGATTCTGGCCAGAACGCCTGGATGGCATACGGATTCAGGAGGCAGATGGTATCAGAATCCGGACGGTACCTATTACAGCGCGGGTTTCCAGAGTGTGGACGGCGTCCAGTACTATTTTCAGGAGGATGGGCACGCGGCGACCGGCTGGGTGACGGTAGGCGCCGTGGATTATTTTTTCAACGATGATGGCTCTTACAATCCGGACAAGGTCCGCCCCATGCTCTGTCTGACCTTTGACGACGGACCGGGGCAGTATACTTCCCGGCTTCTGGACTGTCTGGAGGAAAACGGAGCTCACGCGACATTCTTTATGCTGGGAGAGCTGATCGGGTACTATCCGGAAGAGGTCAACCGGATGCTGGAGATTGGATGTGAGCTGGGCAACCATTCCTATGACCATTCCCAGCTGACAAGCATGAGCATAGACGATGCGGTAAAGCAGTTTGATATTACGGATCAGGAGCTGATGAAGGTCTGCGGCAAAAAAGCGACTGTGGCCAGAGCACCGTATGGAGCCTATACGGATGAAATTATCGAGGCTGTGGGAAAACCGTTTTTTATGTGGTCTCTGGATTCCCTCGACTGGAGCTATAAGGATGTCAATCTGGATTATAATGAGATCATGAATGGGGATCTGACCGACGGAACCATCATTCTCATGCATGACATCCATGAACCCAGTGTAGAGTGCGCCTGTCTGATCATCCCGGAACTGATTAACATGGGATATCGGCTGGTGACGGTCAGCGAGATGGCAGAAGCAAAGAACGTGGTACTCCAGGATGCGTCATATTCGGATTTCTGGAAGGATTCCCTGGAAAGCGGAGTGGTTCCCGGTTATCAGGGGAGGCGGTTTGAAGATACTACCTATTCTGTCGGTGGTGATGAGGGCGAAACCGACGATACCGATGAATCCGGATCCTCTGAGGAGGACAATTTCAGTGACGGCTCTGAAGAGGGCAGTTTCAGTGACGGCTCTGAGGAGGATGCTTTCGGCGACGGCTCAGGAGAAGAGAACAGCAGTTCCCAGGAAGAGGACAGCAGCTCCGGGGAGAGTGGTGAAGAAGACAGCTATGA
>CACZQU010000520.1 GCA_902783305.1 uncultured Lachnospiraceae bacterium
CTTAATCCGTCATTGTGTTTTCTTTCTTCTCGGACAAGGGATGGAACATAATGCTTCCATCCCTTCATCCAGAACGTCCTCAACTGTTTTGTGCCGCTCTCTTCTTCCCCAGCAAACTCTATCTGGCTGGCTATCGCCACACTTGATGAGGACATATCCAAAACAGCAGCAGGATAGAAAAGTTTAGGTGAAATACAACCTTTTTGTGCCGGGATACCGCCTGGAAAAGTATGTCATGGAACATTTTCACGCTTTGAAACTTGTTTTGTCAATTCGAGGGATCCAAAGCGTATTTTTATCTGAATACAGAATCCCGTATCGCAACAGTATTGTCTTTAAATGAATATTCCTTTATTCCGGTCACATATGTTTCATACATCCTCTGGAAATAAGCCTGCGAAACATTCCTGTAATTATCGCTGCTGGTTCCATACTGATAGATTCTGTTCGTGGATGTTCTTGACTCCTGTGATTCATAAAAATACTTAAATGGCTTCAATCTGTAATTTTTCATTATTTCGAGCCGATCCCCGGTGCCTCCGATCCCATTTGTCCACCAGTAAGAGCGAAGAGCCTTATATTTCGCAATATAATAAAGCTTGCTTGTTCCCTTTTGAGAGTAATCTCCGACATACTGCAGCTTACCGTTCCGGATCGTATAGATATAGCATTGTACACCTCCACCGCCTGTGGAAGGCATTACATTTACACAAAGTTCAGGGATCCTGTTCCCGTCAATATCAAGGAGAAGGAAAGACTTAATTACGACAGAGAATGTGTTTCCATCGTCAGAAATGGTCACTCTTGGTTTTTCCAGAAATTCCCTGTACAGTTCGAAATAATCAACTACAGTGACTGAACATTTCGCGCTTGCTTTGCCGATAGAAGCTGTAATCGTTGCACGGCCTTTTTTCCTGGCAGTTACCCTTCCGTTTGATACAGTGGCAATACCCGTATTACTTGATTTCCATCTGATGTCTCCTGCGGAAGAGCCTGCTGCATCGGCATTCAATTTCACCGACTCTCCCACCAGCAAAGTGACAGCTGTCCTGTCCAGAACTATCGTCTGCTTCTTTACCGTGACAGCTTTTGTATCGGACCAGGCACTGTAATAGTTCTTTCCGCCATACCTTCTGTAAGAGCGGATCCTGACGTAGTATTTTCTCCCATATTTCAAATTGGTCTGCGTCATACTGTTGGTATTTGTTCTTACATATTCGGAACCGGAGAAATTCTGATTCAGAGAAAAGGCTGCCTGAAACCCCGTTGCAGACCCGTTTTTATTCCATGTAAGGCTTATCTCTCCAGGGTTATCGCTGGCGCATTTCTTCAGAGAAGGTCGAGTCAGACGGTAGATTGAAATTCCGTTTCTGTTATAGTTGCTGAGAAATGTTTTCCCGTTGTTTGTAATAATATATCCACGAACTGTATAAGTATATAGCTTTCCGTTCTTTGCTGTTTTGTCCGTATACCCGGTGGTCCAGTTGCCGTCTGCTATCGCCAGGAGTTCATATTTTCCTCCCTCCGTTTTTCTGTAAATCCTGTACCCATCCGCATTTTTAGATATGGGCCAGGTTATCCGTATCCCGGCCTTCCCATTCGCCGCTTTCGAAATATCCTGATAAACCGGGACAGGATCCTCAACCTTTACAAAGATTGTCGACTCATAACCTTCGTTCCCGTTTTCGTCAATAATGCAGGCACTGACCCAGCTCTCTCCGACTTCATTTGCGACAACCGTTGCCTTCTTTCCATCGGGATAAACCAAAGCAACATCATTCATATCCGATGTAGTCCATAAATACAGATGCTTTGATTTTGTGGGTTCCGTTTTCGCAGTTAATTCCGTGGAATCTCCGACATACATTTCAAGAGTATAATCATCATCACTAATCCCTTCACCTGTGATAGAGGTAACGGAATCAAACTGGAAAAGAATCCGATCACTTTCCGTATATTGAGCTGTCTGAATGAACCGATAAACATGTACTTTGTTCTGAACATACTCTCCCAGTTCCGTAGCCGTGATGAAACCGTTTTTGTTCTTGTCAGCAGGTAAGTAAGAATTTGTATAATCACAGCCTTGCATGATTGTCTGGGCAAAAAGAGTCCCTACCGTACCACTCCAGTTCTCCTCTTCCTCATCGAAATACTCATCTGCCGTAAATACCAGAAATCTTTCCTTGTCTTCCGGGGATAACGCTGCATAACTATCCCAGAACTTCCCGACCCCACAGGTTTCCAGAAACAGAACAAAAGTTCCTCTATATCTGGTCAGCTCAGTGAGTAATTCCGGATAAGTTAAAGACAGATCTCCACGCCTGGGCCCGATCCCGTATTGATTACCATGGCCGGTAAAATAATAGAAGTTCAGATCCTTGTCGAGGCTTCCGACAAAGGCTTGCTTTATATCGCGTATAAAGTTTTCCTTTGTCATACCATGGTTATCATAATCACCTCTGTAACGTACAATTTTCAGTTTCGAAATGTTTACTGAAGCATAATCCGGAAGCTTATTCATAAACAGCATGTCTTGCATGTCCTCGACAGCTGCATCTGTATTACCCCATGAATCCACATCGGGAGCTTCGCTTTTTCCACTGATCAGTAAAGCTCTGATTGTCCCTTTATCCGCAGCTTTTGCTGAAACAGGCATTATCATACAAAGGAAAATGGCAAAAACCGCATATGCAAGAAACGGAATTATCTTTTTCCCATATGGTCTGTCTTCCATTCTTTTCATAGCTCCTTTCTTCTGGCCTATTTTAACCCCATAGGATTTAAGGCGTTCCATATCCTTATAAATTGTCTTCCTCTCATAGGAAAGGCCAAACCGTGACATCATCCCTTCGCAAAGCTGCCTCGCATTCAACGGATGTGCCGGATCCGTTTCTTCCTGGAGAAGTTTCATTAAGTACAGGATTTTCAATTTTTCTTCTGCCATTGGTTTTCCTCAGAAAAATGAAAAAACAGCTCATTGTCCTCATATGGGTACATTCAATGATTTATTATATAACCAGCAAAGACATAAATCAACTGGATCATTCATGGAAGGAGGTACCTGATGATGAAAGGATACTACACGGAAAATGGCTATATGGGATATGTAGGAGGAAGATACATGCTCTTTGCTGACGAGACGGATTACGCAGAATTCTACGCCAGTCTTGATAAATAAATGATTGCAGTGCAAAATGACTCCTACGGATTGTTCCGCGCTTCGCGCTCCCCGGGTCCTGCCCCTA
>CACZQU010000521.1 GCA_902783305.1 uncultured Lachnospiraceae bacterium
ATGTCCGGCAAAAATATTATCGCCCAGGATCATGGCGACACAATCATTCCGGATGAATTCCTTACCGATAAGGAAAGCCTGCGCCAGGCCGTCAGGGCTGGGCTGAACGGCATAGGAGAGATGGACGCCGAATTGCGAACCATCTCCGAGAAGCGACTGGAAACGGGGAGTATCCTGCGTGGTTGAGATGATCAGGATATCCCGGATCCCGGCTCCCATAAGAACCGACATGGGATAATATATCATCGGTTTGTCATAGATCGGCAGAAGCTGCTTGGAGGTGACACGGGTCAGGGGGTATAGTCTGGTTCCCGATCCTCCGGCCAGGATGATGCCTTTCATAATAATCTTTCCTCCTTATCGATAATCAGTATTCACTATCCGGATAATGGTATTTATTCTCACATGATCCTGCTTCTTTACTGCTGTGATTTCAGCGATTACTGGACATTATACTAGACGGGATAAGGTTTTGCCAATAGAGAATTTGATAAACTTTGTGCAAAATCACGAAGACTTTTCAGACAGGTTTATGGTATACTGCTTTCGTTAATGAGGGAATGAAAAAACGAACATACCATATGCTTTGTGAAGCGGCTCAGACGTGAGGGAGCAGTGCCGCTGAGCCGGAAAAACGGCAGCAGGTGTTGAAGCAGGGCAATGGGTCAGAGAGTCAGGATAAGAGGCGGAAAATGACGCTAAACAGAAACTTTCAGCGTGAGCTGGACCGGATCATCGAAGAAAATCAGAAATCGGGAATCCTTCCCTCTCTTTTGCTGCATGCCTGCTGTGCGCCCTGCAGCAGTTACGTACTGGAGTATCTGAACCGGTTTTTTCGCATTACCGTCTTTTTTTATAATCCCAACATTACCTCGCAAGACGAGTATGAGCGGAGAGTCGGGGAAATCCGGAGACTGGTTCACGCAATGCCCTTTGTCCATCCGGTGACGCTTAAAGAAGGGGAGTACGAACCGGGATGCTTTTTTGATATGTGCCGGGGACTGGAGAAGGAGCCTGAAGGAGGGAAAAGATGCTTCGGCTGCTACCGGCTTCGTCTGGAAAAAACAGCCAGGCTGGCCAGGGACGAAGGCTTTGACTATTTCACGACAACACTTTCCATCAGCCCGTTAAAAAACGCCGTAAAGCTCAACGAAATCGGTGAGGAGCTGGCAGAGCGTTACCAGGTCCGGCATCTGCCTTCCGATTTTAAAAAGAGAGATGGATTTAAACGCTCCGTCGAGCTCAGTGCTGTCTATGGACTTTACCGTCAGAATTACTGCGGATGTGTATATTCCCGGCGCAATTCCGGGGACAGATCTGAGCACTGATTTTCATACGACCAGCTGGAAACCGGGAGATATCCGCCTGTTTCCGGCTGAAGCTTTATTCTGATGAACAAGTACACTTCATGAACCGCTTATGTCAGGTCAGATGGAAGGGTGTACTGATTATAACAGGAAAGAAGGATTCGCGATGGCACAGTTATGGGGAGGCCGTTTTACCGGAAAAACCGATGATCTGGTATATGAGTTTAATGCTTCCATTTCTTTTGACAAACGTTTTTTTGAGCAGGATATCCGGGGAAGTATGGCTCACACCCGGATGCTGCAGAAGCAGGGGGTCCTTTCGCAGGAGGATGCCGGGAAGATTCTGGAGGGACTTTGCGGGATCCGTGACGATGTGCGGTGCGGCCGTCTGGAAATCACCTCTGAGTATGAAGATATTCACAGCTTTGTGGAAGCCAGTCTGATCCGGCGGATCGGGGATGCCGGGAAAAAACTCCACACCGGCCGCAGCAGAAACGATCAGGTCGCGCTGGATATGAAGCTTTATGTCCGGGATGAGATCGACAGTATTCGAAAAGAAATTCTTAAGCTTATGGATACCCTGCAGGAGATGATGGAGAAAAATCTCAATACGGTTATGCCGGGGTTTACTCATCTGCAGAAAGCGCAGCCGGTTACCCTGGCTCATCATCTGGGGGCTTACTTTGAAATGTTTGCCAGAGACTATGACCGCCTTTGCGGCATCCGGAGAAGGATGAATACCTGCCCGCTGGGCTCGGGGGCTCTCGCCGGCACGACGTATCCCCTTGACAGGGCTTATACCGCCTTTCTTCTGGGATTTGACGCTCCTACCAGGAACAGCATGGACTCCGTGTCTGACCGGGATTACCTGATTGATCTGCTTTCGGCCTTAAGCACGGTTATGATGCATTTAAGCCGCTTCTGTGAGGAAATCATCATCTGGAATTCCAATGAGTATCAGTTCGTGGAGATTGACGACGGATACAGTACGGGCAGCAGTATCATGCCGCAGAAAAA
>CACZQU010000522.1 GCA_902783305.1 uncultured Lachnospiraceae bacterium
GCAGCAGGCTGTAAAGCAGGAAAGCGGCAAATACAAACCGTGTCCCCACCTTCAGCGTCCGGTACATATATACCAGAGTGCAGGAGAATGCCAGACAGGTTAACAATGACTGAATGAGCGTATAGGTGAATAACCCAATCTGCAGATCCCCCGTCAGATTCGCCAGCGGAACAATGACCGCTCCCATAAAGACCGTTGTCAGGACAGGGTGATGATCCCGAAGATACTGGAATCGTACCGCATGGCCGGAATAAAACGTATTGACAAACTGCGATAATTGTCCCCATGATTCATTCAACACCGTCCCGGGATAGAAGATAATCAGTACAGGCAGCCACAGGAGGAACATCAGGAGGGACAAAGTGAGAATCGCGTGTTTTCCGTCAAGGATCTTCTGCCAGAAAACAAACCCTTTCCGATTCGGTGCAGACAACCAGCTGCGTAAGAGGGAAGCCAGCAGAAGAAAAGCAATAAAATATAACAAACCGAGGATAATCATCTTACCGGAAAAGACAAAGGCTCCTGTCGAGATAAAATCTGGTGATATGGAGAACATAATGGCCATAAGCAAAGAAATAAGGAAATCCCATGGGGATAAAAGCAAGTATTGTTTCTTCGTCTTGTTCATTGTCTGCTCCTTCCTGTTTCAAGCCATCCATCTGTTGATGGAAATCCTCAGCTTCAGCAGTACTCTTTATCTGTCCTTCCATCGCGTGTTCTTCTCTCATCAGATAAAGGATGTCCGTCATCGTATCCAATGATTCAGGTTTTCACTATAAAACCTCCGTTTTCCTTTATTTTACCTCAACCAGATTCGATTTTCAACAGATGCACTGTGATCGGCAGTGACAATTCACGGTCTGACCATAACGCCGTGTGTGGAGAAGGTCAGACCGTGAACTGTAATTACCAGAGATTTTTTTCTCACAAGACAAACAGATGTGTATGAAAACAGGGACTTTATGGTATAATTGTTTTAACCGTACACAATTATACGCCATGAGAAGGAGGCTATCTGATGTCAGGCAGTAAATCATCACATAACAATCGAGGCAAAAAAAAGAATGGAAAAACCAGACCCAGACCCACAGAAGCGATTCAGGTTGTTCAAAAGAAAGGATTAACCATCAAAGAAGTTCTTGAAAGAGCCGCAAACGGAAAAAACATTCTCACCCAGGGAAAGAAAAAGAGCCTCTTCTCCATGATTCTGGAGCAGTTTGCTTCCCCTCTTCTGATCCTGCTGATTGTTGCTTCGGTGATCTCCATAGCAACAGGCGAGTTCATTGACGGAATCATCATTATCGTCGTTGTGATTGCGAACGTCACCATCGGGACAGTGCAGGAGATCACCGCACAGAAATCCGTAGAAGCGCTCAAGCAGATCAACGCCACGACAGCGGTTGTCATCAGAGATGACGAACAGCAGGAAATCCCGGCATCCGATCTGGTTGAGGGAGATTATGTCATCCTGGAGGCGGGACGGGTTGTCCCGGCTGACCTTGCGCTTGTCCAGACAAGCTCACTGAAGCTGAATGAATCGGCTCTGACAGGTGAAAGCCTTGCGGTCGAAAAGGATTGTAATGAAAAGAGCGATGAGAAAACACCGCTTGGAGACCGCAAAGACAAGGCATTTATGTCTACGCTGGTCGAATACGGCAGAGGCGAAGGTATCGTCGAAAAAATCGGCGACAGCACTGAGATCGGCAAGATTTCCGGTATGCTTCATAAGATCACCAAACAGGAAACCCCTCTGCAAAAGAATCTGAACAGTATTTCCATGGTTCTGGGCATTGCCGGTGTGGTTTTATGCATTCTGATGTTTGTGTGTCAGATTTTTATTTATAAGACACCAGTTGTCGAAACCCTGATGATCTCCATTGCATTTGCTGTGGCCGTGATTCCGGAAGGACTGGCCACTGTCGTTACACTGGTGCTTTCCGCCGGCATACAGAAAATGAGCAAGCGCAATGCGATCGTCAAGCAGCTTCATGCGGTGGAAACGCTTGGCGCAGTCAATGTCATCTGCACCGACAAGACGGGAACGCTGACGCAGAACAAGATGACTGTCGTTAAGTGGTATATGGCCGGCAAGGTGCTTGAACCACAGAATATTGAGGATAATGATCCGGTCTTCGGAAGACTTCTTGAAGGTTTTCTGGCATGCAATGACGCAAAATATTCCATTGAGACAGGCAAGGAGATCGGTGATCCTACGGAAACCGCATTTATCAAATATGCAAAGGAAAACCAGCTTGGATATGATGAGATCATGTCCGGCATCGCGCGATTTGACGAGATTCCCTTTGATTCCGACAGGAAGATGATGACGACCCTGAGCCACGTGACAAAAGCAGGCGTCACCAAAAACATGTCCTATACAAAGGGGGCTGTCGATTCCATTATTGTAAGGTGTGACCGCATCCTTGACGCTGACGGTGTAAGAACCATAACAAATGAAGACGTGATTCTCGTGACCAGAACCGCGGAGAAAATGAGCTCTGACGCGCTCCGGGTTCTTGCCCTGGCATACCGTGAGGGAGACGAGAAGCCTCAGGAAAAGGATATGATCTTTGTCGGCCTTGGCGCAATGATTGATCCTCCGAAGCCAGGCGTAAAGGAAACCGTAGACGAGTGCCACCATGCAGGCATTGAAGTAGCCATGATCACAGGCGATCACAAGATCACCGCTTTTGCCATTGCGAAAGAACTCAACATCGCCACGGATATTTCCCAGAGTATATCAGGATCGGAGATCGACGAGATGGATCCGGAGAGATTCCGTGAGAATGTCCTGAATTACCGCGTTTTTGCAAGGGTATCTCCCGAAAACAAGGTGCAGATCGTCCAGGCCTTCCAGTCTCACGGAAAAATCTGTTCCATGACGGGAGACGGGGTAAACGACGCGCCGTCTCTTAAGGCAGCAGATATTGGTGTTGCGATGGGAATCGGAGGAACCGAAGTGGCAAAGGACGCCGCCCAAATGATCCTGGTGGATGATAATTTCATCACGATCAAGAATGCCGTGATGGAAGGGCGCAACCTGTTTAACAATATCAAAAAATCCGTGGTCTATCTTCTGCGGTCAAACTTCGGCGAAGTGGTTCTCATGGCATCTGCCATTTTTGCAGGATTATCATCACCGCTTTCCACGATACAGATCCTCTGGGTAAATCTTCTTACGGATACGGCTCCATCCCTGGCTCTTGGCGTAGACGTGGGATCTGATTCCGTCATGAACGAAAAGCCCAGAAACGTAAAGGCCGGGATTCTCAATAAGAGCGACTATATCAATATTGTGATTCAGGGAGTAATCAGCGGGGCGGCAGCGCTGCTGGCCTTCATGCTTCCTGTGATCTCCAGATATGGTATGCGGGATATTCTGGGGAATTTAAGCGGAAATGCGGAGCTTTTGAGGATGTGCAGGACCTACTGCTTCAGCACACTTGCCATTAACGAAATGCTTATGGCTTATGTCTGCAAAACAAAAGGAAGTCTCGCGTTCGCTACGAAAGAATCCTGGAATAACAAAGCATTGAACCTGATCACTCTGGCAGGTATTCTGCTGCAGATCTCCGTACTTGTTATCCCTCCTTTGCGGTCTCTTCTCAAGCTCGCCGTAGTTTCATTTTCAGATGTGGCAATAATCTTCCTGATCGCGATTGCCGGAGTCATGGTGAACGCGGCGATCACATTGGCCAAAGAAAGGCTGGATATCAAAAGGGACAGAAATCTCTGATCTCACCATTCCATTTTGCCCTGACCGGTCAGAGCCCTGAACAGCTCTGCGAGCGAGAAATATCTGTTCGTCATAAAAAAACCGTCCATGTCACGCGAAGTAACATGGACGGTTTTCTGATTACTATTCAGC
>CACZQU010000523.1 GCA_902783305.1 uncultured Lachnospiraceae bacterium
AGAGCCGCCCAAAGGAAGATGTCACCTGCCGGTGACGGACGGCTCGGGGGAGGGGCGCAGAAAGGAATTTCAGTCACCTGAAGGTCATCGACGCCCCGCCGGGGGTAGAGTGTGCCTGCCCTATTAAGGATTGCCACGTAAATAAATGAATCAACTCTTACGTCTAAATCACCGTATGCTTCGTTGTCGTCGATCGTTGATGTAAGGATTCTTATGGCGATTCTCAGGGATTCCCGCCTTGACATATAGTAAACAAATACATAAGATGAGGAAGAGTGGTGGCTGCCATTCTGAAAACGGTATTTAAATGTCGGAACATCGCGACGGAAAAAACAGGGGCATGTCTGGAGCAGAGAGTGTCAATGAGGCAGGGAATGAAAAAAACAATTGCAATCGGAATACAGGATTTCGGAAAACTAAGAGAAAGAAATTGCTTTTATATTGATAAGACAGCGTTTATCAGGGAATGGTGGGATAATGAGGATGAAGTAACTCTGATCACGCGCCCCCGGCGTTTCGGAAAAACGCTGAACATGAGCATGCTGGAGTATTTCTTTTCAAATAAATATGAGAACAGGGGGGATCTTTTTCAAACTCTGGATATTTGGAAAGAAAAGAAGTATCAGGACTTGCAGGGGACATACCCGGTGATTTTTTTATCATTTGCAGGAGTGAAGCAAACAGATTACGAGAAAACAAAATATGTCATCAACAAGCTGTTTGAAGATCTGTATAATGAATATCACTGGATGCTTCAGGAAAAAATATTTACGGACACGGACAGGAAGGATTTTGGCAGAGTATCTGCTGAAATGCCGGAGCAGGTGGCAGCCGGGTGTTTAAAGAAGCTTTGTGAATGGCTGTACCGTTATTATGGAAAAAAGGTCATTGTGCTTCTGGATGAATATGACACCCCTATGCAGGAGGCGTATATTTGCGGCGTCTGGGACGAACTGACTTCCTATATCAGGGCTTTGTTTAACAATACCTTTAAGACGAATCCTTATCTGGAACGGGGAATCATGACTGGGATTACCAGAATGAGCAAAGAAAGCATTTTTTCTGATTTAAACAACCTGAGAGTAGTAACCACTACTTCGAATCTTTATGAGATGGCTTTTGGTTTTACAGAAAAAGAAGTATTTGCGGCAATGGATGACCAGCAGGTTCCTCCGGCGGAAAAAGAAAAAGTAAAATACTGGTATGATGGTTTTACGTTTGGAAAGATACCAGATATCTATAATCCGTGGTCAGTGACGATGTATCTTGAGGAAGGAGTATTTGATACTTACTGGGCAAATACCAGCGGTAACGGATTAGTAAGCAAGTTGATTCGGGAAGGGGATAAGGAGCTTAAGACAGAATTTGAAAAACTTCTGAAGGGAGAATGCATCGAGGCTGAAATGGATGAACAGATTATCTTCACTCAGCTGTCAGATAACAGGACTGCGATCTGGAGTTTATTGCTGGCATCCGGCTATCTGAAGGTTGAAAGTATCCAGCAGGAGGTTCCGGAGGATCCTGCGGTCTACCGTCTGCGGCTTACCAATTTTGAGGTGAAGAGGATGTTCCACAGGATGGTAAAAGGATGGTTTGACGGAACCTTCGCGTTTCATGAATTTGTTACATCCATGTTCCGCGGTGATGTCAGGGGAATGAATCATTACATGAACAGAGTGGCCCTGAATACGTTCAGCTGTTTTGATACAGGGAAAAAGCCTTCAGAAAAGAAAGAACCGGAAAGGTTTTACCATGGTTTTGTATTAGGCTTACTGGTGGACAAGGCAAATCAGTATATGGTGAAATCCAACCGGGAAAGCGGATTTGGCAGATATGATGTTGTGATGGAGCCGAAGGATGGAAAGGATCCGGCGGTCATCATGGAGTTTAAGGTCTTTGACAAAGAAGATGAAGAAAGCTGTCTGGAGGATACGGCGAAAAATGCCTTGCTGCAGATCGAGGAAAAGAAATATGCCGCGGATTTGATCCAGAGAGGCATACCGGAAGAAAGAATCCTGAAATACGGATTTGCGTTTGAGGGGGAGAAGTGTCTGATACGGAAAGGATGACCTTTTTTGTCGCTTACCGCGGCGAAAAATTTAAACGGCAGTTTGTTTCGTTCGCGAGTATAATATCTTGAAGTTTCATAGATCAAGTATACTCTGTGTATCGTAATCCTGGATATGTGATGATTCATTGTAACGGGCAAGCAATCATTGAACGAAGGCACAATTTAGGTTATACTGTAGATGACGTAAAACAGTCGATCG
>CACZQU010000524.1 GCA_902783305.1 uncultured Lachnospiraceae bacterium
CACAGGTGAAGCGCTGAAACCGTTTCATATCCTCCGCAGTTGAGAACCACCGGAAGGGACAGTCCCCAGGCCCTGGCAGCGCGAAGGGCTGATGCAACACCCGGAGCGAAATGATCCGCTGTTACCAGGTTGATATTCGCTGCTCCTTTTTCCTGGAGACGGAGAAACGTCTCCGCCAGCTCCTCTACCTCCAGCTCTTTCCCGAAATTCCCAAGCGCAATTTCCTGGTTCTGGCAGTAAAGGCACCGTAAGCTGCACCCACTGAAAAACACAGTTCCGCTGCCATTTTCTCCGACAAGACACGGCTCCTCCCACGGATGAAGGGCTGAGCGAGCTGCTCTGATCCTCCGGTCTTCACCGCAATACCCTTTGTGCCCTTTAGTGCGGTCCACATGGCAGGCTCTCGGGCACAAGGTACAATCCCGGTATGTCTCCAGCTCCTCATGGACTTCTTCCAGAAGCTTTCTCAATCTGTCTGCAGGAATCTGACCTGGGGCAGATGCTTCTCCTGTGGTGCCGAAAGTCAGGCAGGACCCATAGTCTTCACCTCTCACCCGGGTCACAGCTCCGATTTCTCCCATCGAAACCGCAATCACCGGAATCCCCGGTTCAGCTTTCCTGAATTTTCTCACTGCCTTCATCAAGATCACGACATCCTGGAACGACTTTGGCATCACGGCCAGCTTTACCGCCTGAGCTCCGGAATTTTTCAGCTGTTCAAGCCGGTCTGCCAGGACCCCAGGAGGAGGTGTCCGGTCATGGTCATGGCTGGAAGCAATCACAAAAATGCCCTTTTCCTTCAGGCCGGTGATCAGTCTGCGGCACTCCAGCCCTGGTTTCATCGCTTCCACATCCGCTAATCGGATATATCCAGACCCGGCGGCTGCCATGAGACGATCCTGATATTCGCCAGGAGTGTATCGGCGTTCTCCCCCCTCCTCCCTCGTCCGCATCGTAAACAGCACCGGAAGACCTCCGGCTTCCTGGTCAAGAATTCTTGCGGCATTCACCAGTCCCTTTACCGACTGGTCGCCGAAATAATCCGCCCTCCACTCTACCAGATCCGCCCCTTCCTGTATGGCTTTCTTTGCCTGATCCTTCAGGCTTTCCAGATCCTTTCCCGTAAGCGGTATACAGATTGCCGGAATCCCGGGACCGGGATCGATTCTGACCGGGTTCATTTTTCTCATCATGACTCTTCCTTCAGGCGCTTTGCCTGTATGAAAAAAGGTAACCGTTCAGCAGGCTGAACGGTTACCTGAGTTTTTCAAAAAATGTCTGCTTTTTATCGTCCATTTTTCCCCATCTGTTCCCAGATAGTGCTCATATGTTTCTTTATCTCCTGAATCTGCTGCAAGGCTTCATCTCTGGCAAGGGCAAAGATCTCCCTCACAATATAGTGAACCTGCAGAACCGGATTAGAAGGGGCACTGATCCCGTGAGGTTCCTGATAACCCAGATTCCATGCGGTCTTAAGAGCCCGGCAGATATGGAAATTATTGGAAACAATCCCGCAGGGGACTTGTCCGCACCCGGTCATCGTGTCGGAAAACTGAAGATTTTCCCGCGTGGAGGTAGAATTTGCCTCTTCAATCAGCCGTTCCTTCCCTATCCCATGAGCAATCAGATAATTGCTCATGCATTCCGCCTCCGTAATATCCTCTCCTTCACCCCGTCCTCCGGAAAGAATCAGGATCGTATCCGGATTCGCTTTTGCGTAATCCAATGCCGTCTCCAGACGCCTGACCAGGGAATTGGACGGAACCTTTCCCTTGACATGGGCTCCCAGCACGATCACATACTCTAAGCCCGGCAGTGTCCTGGACGACATACCGGAGATAATCTGCCGGCCAAACCAGCCGGAAAACAGGGCAAGACATCCGACAGCAGCCAGAATCAGACCCGGACCCAGTTTTCCTCCGGTACCGGCTGCCCGCCTGACGGCGCATCGCCATAAAATAAGAGAAAAAACAAGGAAGACGATACCGGCAGCCACCCAGATCCAGGCAAAATCTGTTGACATCCCACTGTACAAAACGATCACGGCATAGTAAGCCAGGCATAAAAGCCCAAAAATCAGACAGAGAGCCGTCATCATTATGCCGATTTTCCGCAGCAGAATTTATACTTTTTCCCGCTGCCGCAGGGACATGGATCATTTCTTCCGATCTTCGGTCCCTTAACAACCGTGCGGGACCGCTTCTGATCCATCAGCAGCTCCTTTCTCTTCTCCGGGGAATAAAATCTTTCCCATTCTTCAAGACCATAAAGCCAGTCCGCTTTGGCATCGACCATGTTGCGGAACAATTTCTCCGGTTCATAATCCAGAGTAACGGCAGTGTCCTCTTTCATGGTCTCAATAGGATTGGGCTCCTTCAGGCTGTCATTGATACCGTCCAGAAAACCTGTCATCGTCATCAGATCTGTCCCGTATTTTTCCGCCAGCTCCTTCACGGTGCCGGTGACAGGTGTCCCGCTTCCGGACAGAAGCTGTCTGTAAATTTCTTTCTCTACCTTGTAATAATCATCCCAAAGGCGTCCTACCCGCTTCTTGTTTTCCGGTCTCTGGTCATACGCTTTTTCTCTCCAGAGCTCCAGAAGACTTCTTTCTTCCGCCTCAGTGATCACTTCATCTGCAGCTTCTTCTGCCTGCGCGCCCAATACCTTATCTGCTTCCATCTTAATCTCCTCGTCTATGATTGTGATTCCCGGCAGCCGTCCGGAAACCATACAGCCGGACAGCTGCCACTTACGATTTCAATACAGCACTCCGATGAGAATCTCAGAATCAATATACCCCCAGTTTCTGTAATTCGCTTACACCTTGCTTAAAATCCCGGAAATGGACAGCATACATTCCTGCCTCACGCGCTCCTTCGCAGTTGGCTTCCGAATCATCAATAAACACACACTCCCCGGGAACCAGTTTGTAGCGTTCCAGGAGGGTCTGGTAAATCTCCGGCTCGGGTTTGCATAAATGCACATTACAGGAAAAAATCTCTCCGTCCATATTCCGCCGGAATGTCATGAATTCCTTTGTCTCCTCCAGCACCCTGGCGCTGTAGTTCGACAGAATGTACAGTTTGTATCCCCTTTCTTTCAGATAACCGGTCCATGTCAGAGAATAGTCCCTGGGGGAAATGGTATGCCGGATTCCCTCCCACACACGCCTCACATCCTCCTCATAGCCTGGAATCTGACGGATACACTGATTCAGGTACTCTTCATCCGGAAGGCTTCCGCGGTCACGCTCATTCCATACCGGATGCGTGAACATTCCTTTGATGAAGGCTTGCTTCTCCTCTTCGGGAAATCCGAAGCTGTCCAGATAGCTTTTCCAGTCAAAGGTCACCAGGACGTTTCCTACATCAAAAATGATATTTCTGATTTTTCCTTCCGGCTCCGCCCTCCTTCGGTTCAAAACCCGGTAAATCAGCCAGAATACATATCCCATGACGGGAACCACGATGGCCACGGCCCAGGAAGCCCTGAACCTTCCCTCTGATCCCTCGCCGGTGCCAAAGGCAAAAAACATCGGCAGGCTTACCGCCGCCAGCAGAATAATGATCCCCAGAACCGCAAGGATTCTTTTTCCGTTTTTCATATCTCTCACCGGTAAATAATGTCTGACCTGCCAGGGCCGTTGGATACCATTGTGACAGGATAACCGATTTTTTTCTCTATAAATTCAATGTAATGACGGCAGTTCTCCGGCAGCTCATCATAGCTCCGGATTCCCCGGATATCTGTTTTCCATCCCGGAAGCTTTTCCAGAACCGGTTTTGCCTTCTCCAGCTTTGACGTCGCCGGGAAATCCTCAGTGATTTCGCCGTCAATCTCGTATCCCGTGCAGACCGGGATCTCATCCAGATATCCCAGCACATCCAATACGGTAAAGGCCACCTCCGTAGTTCCCTGCACCCGGCATCCATAACGGGAAGCTACGCAGTCAAACCAGCCGACCCTCCTGGGTCTTCCGGTCTTGGCGCCATATTCCCCTCCGTCTCCACCTCTTCGGCGAAGCTCCTCTCCTTCCTCTCCGAACAGTTCGGAAACAAATGCGCCGGCTCCTACTGCACTGGAATATGCCTTGCACACAGTGACAATCCGTTTGATTTCATAAGGAGGAACACCAGCTCCCACGCTGGCAAAGCCGGCTAATGTAGGTGAAGAGGTTACCATCGGGTAAATCCCGTGATCCGGATCCTTGAGGGATCCCAGCTGTCCCTCCAGAAGTATGCTCTTGCCGCTCAGGAGCGCTTCATGAAGAAACGCGGAAACATCACACACATAAGGCTCCACCATATCGCGGTACGCAAGAAGATCCTTCATCAGCTCCTGAGCGTTCAGCAAAGGCTTGTGATACAGATGCTCCAGAAGGACATTCTTTGTCACCAGGATACGATCCACCTTCTCCTTCAGGCGGTCCGTATCAAACAGTTCATTGACCTGAAACCCGATCTTGGCATATTTGTCAGAGTAAAAAGGCGCAATCCCCGATTTTGTGGATCCAAAGGACTTTCCGCCCAGTCTTTCCTCTTCATACTGGTCAAAAAGGATGTGATAAGGCATGACAATCTGCGCCCTGTCCGATACCAGTACCTTTGGCGCAGGAACTCCGCCCTTCACAATATCCTCCAGTTCCTTCACGAACACGGGAATGTCCAGTGCCACCCCGCTTCCGATCACACTTGTGGTGTGTCCGTAGAAAACCCCGGACGGCAGGGTATGCAGAGCAAACTTGCCATAATCGTTCACGATGGTATGGCCGGCATTTGCGCCGCCCTGGAACCTCACTATGATATCTGCCTCCCGGGCGAGCATATCCGTAATCTTTCCTTTTCCCTCGTCACCCCAGTTTGCTCCCACCACGGCTGTAACCATATCCATATCCTCCATAACATTTCAGTCCGTCCCGCGCAGACGATGCACAGGGCGCAAAAACCGCATTACACGCGAAGCGACGCTTTGGCTCCGGTCAGTTCCGAACGCTTCCTGAGGACAGGTCTGACCATGGTTCTGAGGAAGTTCTCGGTCTGCTCCACCGACCGGCCGATATAAAGTGCCGGATCCATGGTCTGCTGAAGCTCTTCCAGGCTCAGACCAAATACAGGATCTTCGGCAATCAGCTCCAGAAGAGAATTATCCTTACCCTCTTCCTTCACCTTTTTTGCCGCTTCCATCGAAAGGATCCTGATGCGCTCGTGCAGCTCCTGGCGGTCACCGCCGGCTTTCACCGCATCCATCAGGATATTCTCCGTCGCCATAAAGGGAAGCTCCGCCATCAGATGCTTCTCAATCACCTTGGGATAAACCACAAGCCCGTCCACCACATTCAGGCAAAGATCCATTATCCCGTCCAGGGCAAGAAAGCCCTCTGCAATACTGATCCGTTTATTCGCGGAATCATCCAGTGTACGTTCAAACCACTGGGAGGAAGAGGTCAAGGCCGGATTGAGGGCATCTACCATGACATATCTGGCAAGAGAGGCGATTCTTTCACTGCGCATCGGATTACGCTTATACGCCATGGCGGAGGAGCCGATCTGTGATTTCTCAAAGGGTTCCTCCACCTCCTTCAGGTGTTGAAGAAGACGCAGGTCATTTGACATTTTGGCTGCGGATGCGGCGATTCCTGCCAGCACATTCATGACACGGGTATCCACCTTCCGGGAATATGTCTGCCCGGAAACGGGATAGCACTCGGAAAAGCCCATTTTTTCCGCGATCATCGGGTCGATCATGTCAATCTTCCGTTGGTCG
>CACZQU010000525.1 GCA_902783305.1 uncultured Lachnospiraceae bacterium
TCTGCGGATTGTATTTTTCCCTTGGAGAAAAAGTATCGACTTCCCTGGTCTGCTTTGCCATTATCGCGATAGTCTTCATCGCAACCAGAGTGATACAAAGCGAACATCTGTGGAGGAACATTACCGTTCTGACACTCATCCTGGGAATAATGTTCGTTTTTTTATATGCCGGAAAAAGCAGTATATTACGATGGTTTTTCGTTGATCTGCTTCAGGAAGGAATCTCTCTCAGCGGCAGAACAAGCATCTGGAATCAGGCCTTCTCGTATATGAATGGAATTCACTGGCTGGTCGGTAATGGATATGGGCATGATTATTATTTCCACCTGGGAAGATTCTGGGTAGCACAAGCAACGCACAACCAGTATCTGGAGACAATCTTCTGCTATGGTTTTGTTGGGCTGTCTATATATTTTTACATGTGTATGAAACAGTTCAGAGCGAATTATTCAAGGACGATGAATTATTGCTCAAGGGTCTTTTTCTCTGTGTTTCTGGCATTAATCTTTATGCAGATTCCTGCCAGTGTGTTTGAAAGACCATACTATTATCTTTTTTATACCGCAAGCTTTTACCTTCCTTTAGTGGCAGAATCATTACAAAAGAAAAGAATAGCAGATCCCGATATATCAATCCAGCCGTGACGGGCCGGAATTTTTCCGGCAGCATCGGGTAAAGGAACTGAAAACGGATTCAGGGGAGAATGAGCATGATGAAGGTCTGTATCGTAACGGTATATGACAGTATAAACAGCGGGAGCTATTGGCAGGCATTTACTTTAGGTCAGGCCTTCCGGTCCCTGGGGAATGAGGTCTGCTACTTCAGGAGGAAAAAGAAAGGCTCATCCTCCTCGGCAGGCACCATCCTGAAATTTCTGATAAAACGGGTTATGCATGGGAATATCATAGGGGCTGCTGACTATCTCAGACAGGCCATAAGCTTTTCATTATCTGCAAAAGAAATCCCCGTAATCGACAGCAATGACCCGGGATTTACAGATATTGATCTCTTTGTCCTGGGCAGCGATACAATCTGGAATATTGAGGATGGCTATTTTGACCGGTTTAAGGCGGTATTCTGGGGAGATGTTTTTCGTGAAGGTGAGATGATAAGCTATGCTGCTTCTGCGGGAAATACGCAGATAGAAAAGTTTGTCCCCGTACAGTGGTACGCCCAAAGGCTGCAGAGGATGAAAACGGTTTCCGTCAGAGATGACCATACCAGGGCGTTAGTGAAAGCGATTTCAGGTAAAGACGCTGATCTGGTCTGTGATCCGACATTGTTATTTGACGCGGAATACTATAAAGAGAAATCAGACAGACCAGATGATGAATATATTTTCCTGTACTTATTTCAACCCTTAAGCCGTGAACAGGATCATTCGCTGAGGCAGTTTGCGGATGAGCATAGGCTCAGGATTATCTGCGGGACGGACAGAAAGGTTTCGCAAAGCTTTGACAGGTTTGTGATCAATAGTCCGGAGAATTTTCTGAAATACATGTTGTGGGCAAAAATCGTGATTACGGATACTTATCACGGAACGATTTTTTCCATCAATTTCCGTAAAAATTTCTGTGTAATCGACAGGGGAAAAACCAAAGTCAATGAATTTGTTTCCTGGGCAGGTCTTGAAAACAGAATTCTTAGCAGCAGTATGGAAATCAACGAGATGATGGCATCTGATGTTGATTACTCGTTTGCGGCGGATCAGATACAACACCTTAGAGAATCATCCATTGAATTCATCAGGAAGCAGGTCACAAGGTAAGAAATCATCCGGAATGTCACGCAAAGCAGCGACCTGAATTTTCGCTTCCTGCTGAGTCTTATGCAATTTATTATTTCTTTGAGCCAGGCGGCAAAGTGGAGGAGATATGCTGAAAATCAGATCTTTTGTCAGGATCATCCGTAACGAAATCCATATCCTCAGGGCGAAAAACAGCGCCAATGGGAAGCTGGATTTCGCTGCGGCTGAATTGATCAGAAACACACATTCGATGGAAAAAGGATTGTCGATCAGTGAGCCGAGGCTTGGATTCGGGCATCAGAAGCAGCAGGAGATGATGACACAGATACAGCTCCTTTGGAATAACCAGTCCGTTTATCGCCAGGAAGCTTGCCGGATGGCGCTTGGAGCTCTCAGCGATTATATCAGGTTCCATAAAGAACGGAACTTCAGTGATGAAGTCTGCTCCCGGATAGAAGCATTTCTGAAAGAATATCCTGTCGATGAATTTGAACTGGCGGGGGGGACGATCCGGATAAAAAGAGAAGAACTGAAGTTCGATACGGAAGAAATCGAATCCTTTTTCCGGTCCCGTCACTCAGTCCGGGATTTTGACGGTACCCCTGTGAACGAAGATCTGCTGGAGAAAGCTCTTGTTCTCGCACAGAAGGCTCCGTCTGCCTGCAACAGACAGGGTGTACGGGCTTATGTCCTGAGCCATGAAAAAAGCAGAGAGCTATCCGGAAAGCTTACCGGGATAGGCGGATTTGCTGAGGATGTAGACCGTTTTATCATTATAACGGGAAAAACGAGCGCGTACAGGCCGGATGAAATCGATCAGTATATTGTTTCCGCAAGTATTTACGCTGCATATTTAACACTTACTCTTCATCTTTACGGGATTGCAGCCTGCGTGGTACAGCGAAATCTGCTCTACTCCAAAAGCTGGGGAAGTATTCAGGCCAGATTTGGCATTCCGGAGGATGAACAGTGTGTATGTGTGGTTTCTGTCGGAAACTACAAGGACATCACAGATGTTCCGGCGTCGCACAGATTGTCTTCCGAAGAAGTTATCCGTTTCATCAGATAGCAACGTGCATTTTGAACAACAAAAGGTGAGGTCTAGATATGCGGGGACGAAAAGCAGTAATCAATACGCTTTTTAGTTTGCTGGAAGAAATTGTGGCAATTGTCTGCGGCTTTATCCTGCCGAGAATGATTCTGTCTACCTTTGGATCGGTTTACAACGGGCTGACAACCTCCATCACGCAGTTTCTGGCATGCGCTGTGCTGCTTCGCGCAGGAATAGGCGGTGCTACGAGAGCGGCGCTGTACAAGCCTCTTGCGGATAATGACCAGAA
>CACZQU010000526.1 GCA_902783305.1 uncultured Lachnospiraceae bacterium
ACCTTATGCCTGACTGTCTCTTTACTGACGGGATGGAAAAGAATCATAACTGTGGAGAGAAACGGTGCGATAATAATTGTTAAATTGAAAGGAGAAAAGGTTCCTACTGATTGAGCATCTATTCTCATATCTTTCATCAACTTCACAATCTTCTTTGATTTCCCTTTGTGTATGACCAAGGGGTGACCAAGGTACTCTGGCAATGGCAATGTTATCTCAATCCCATCCCAATCCGCATAATAATAACCCCTAAACGGGAAAGCTATGCTATAATCTTCTACAGTAGTGTAAAGAACCGGGCTTTCTCAAAATAAAGTGCAATCACGCACAAAATTGCAGGCAAAGTACTGGATGTAAGATATTGTATCGTAGCTTAAGAGGACTGAAGATGGGTGTGTCTTATAAGAAGCTGTTCAAGCTGATGATTGACAGGGACATCAAGAAAAAAGATTTGAGGGCGATGGCTTCCATTGGAAACAGCACAATGGCAAAACTGGCGAACAATGAGAATGTCACTATGGAAGTGATGGCCAAAATCTGCTCAGCGCTCGGTTGTAAACTGGACGATATTGTTGAGATCATTCCAGATGAGACAGCAGGCAAGTAGTGAGTAGGTTACGGGTAGGAAAAGACTATGTCGAAGAATGACAAGGTTGAAAAGCCCAGAGAACCCAGGTTTCATGGAGAGGCATCTGCCAGGAGCTCGAAGTCTATGAGCAGGATCCGGGGAAAAGATACCTCGATAGAAGTGAAACTGAGAAAAGCACTCTGGGCAAGGGGATATCGATATAGAAAAAACTATAAAGCCATTCCCGGCAGGCCGGACATCGCCATCACAAAATACAAGATTGCCATATTTTGTGACAGCGAGTTTTTCCACGGGAAAGACTGGGAGGTTCTGCGTCCCCGTCTGCAGAACGGAAAGAATCCGGATTATTGGGTCCCTAAGATTGAGCGGAATATGCAGCGGGATATTGAGAAAAACCAGGCGCTGTTGTTTGATGGCTGGACTGTGATTCATTTTTGGGGAAAAGATATACTGAGAAATACAGAAGAATGTGTACGTGTAATCGAAGAGGTTATTTTCGACATACGAATGGAAAAAATACAGTGGAATTAAATGATGGATTATTTAGTACAGTACGATAAGACAAATCCATTATCCATAGAGAAGTATGCTCAGAGGATGATTGGAAAAACTTTTCGGGAAATATTGGAAGAAGATGAGCTTACGCCTCAAGGATACGCTGCAGACGAACCCGGACTATATATAGTTGACGGGAGTAAGAATTATAAGCGGAACAAAGGAAACCTCGGTCAGCTTATCGAGGAGAGATTCTTTCATTACAGCTGCAACAGTGAGGCCAGGGCGGATTTTCCGGAGGCCGGGGTTGAACTGAAGGTGACGCCTTATAGAAAAAACAGCAGCGGCGATCTTTCTGCGAAAGAGAGGCTTATTCTGACGATGATTGACTATTATAAGGTCATCAATGAATCGTTTGAAGAGAGTCATTTGTGGAAAAAATCGAAGCTGATCCTGCTTGTCTACTATCTCTACTGTAAGGACATAAGGTCGAACCTGGACTACAGGATTCACTATGCGCGGCTGTTTACGCCTCCGGCCCAGGACGTGGCAATCATAAAGCAAGATTTTGAGAAGATCGCCGCTAAGGTCAGGGCAGGAAAAGCACATGAATTGTCTGAAGCGGACACTATGTATCTGGGGGCTGCGACAAAGTCTGCGACTTCAAAAAACAGAAGAGAGCAGCCATGCAGTCCTATTAAGGCAAAGCCAAGGGCATTTTCCTTCAAATCATCATATATGACCTATGTTTTGAACAATTACATTGTAAAGGGGAAAGCAACCTACCAGCCAATTGTAACAGGGCATGTAGACTCTTTTGAAGAGCACGTCATTTCGTTGATTTCAAAGCACAGAGGTCAATCTATTGAAGACTTGTGCCGTGAATATGATGTGGATGCTGCGAAGGCACCCAAAAATCTCATGGCTCTGTTGACTTACCGGATGCTCGGGATTGTAGGGAATCACGCAGAAGAGTTTGTAAAGGCCAATATTGTTGTAAAGACAATACGCATTGGGAAAAACAATCGGATAAAAGAAAGCATGTCCTTCCCTACTTTCAAATTTAAAGAGCTGGTTGAGGAAGAATGGGAAGACAGTACATTCGGCAATTATCTGAGAGAAACAAGATTTTTGTTTGTCGTTTTCAAATTTGACAATAATGATGTGCTGAGACTTAGAGGATGTCAGTTCTGGAATATTCCCTACAATGATCTGGAAACGGATGTGAAATCTGTTTGGGAGAAGACCAAGTCCGTTATTTTGGACGGGGTAAGGTTTACAGTGGTGAACGGGACCAGAGTGAATAATCTTCCGAAAGCATCAGAGAACCGGGTGTGCCATGTCCGTCCGCACGGCAGGAACGCTAAGGATACTTATGAACTGCCGGATGGCAGACAGTTCCCCAAACAGTGCTTTTGGCTTAACAATACCTATATTTACGAGCAATTAAATGATGAACTGAAGTGAGAACGATTCGATAACAATTATGGAAGACTCATAATGATGAATCGGAGACAGACAAATCGAGAGTGGGAATAGCAAATGAAGAAAACTGTATGTGAATTGTTTGCGGGAGTGGGAGGCTTCAGGTGCGGCCTGAATTCCATACGAACGCTCGAAGATATGAAAAAGCCGGAGAAA
>CACZQU010000527.1 GCA_902783305.1 uncultured Lachnospiraceae bacterium
CAAAATAAAAAGCATGACAAAACCGGCAGAGCGATGGAGGAGTTTCTGCAGACCGTTGCCAGGCTCCGCTCCCCGGACGGCTGTCCCTGGGACCGTGCCCAGACACATGAGTCTCTCAAAGCCGCCTGTGTGGAAGAGTCGGCAGAGGTTGTCTGCGGGCTCAATATACTCTCTGAGACCGGAAGGCCGCAGAGCCTGAAAGAGGAGCTGGGAGATCTGCTGCTCCAGGTCGTCATGCATGCGCAGATTGCAGAGGAGGAAGGGCTCTTTACAATGGAGGATGTCATCCGCGGCATCAATGAAAAGATGATCCGGCGTCACCCTCATGTATTCGGAGAAGAAAGCTTCAAATATCTTCCTGCAGAATATCTGGAATCGCTTAAAAAGCCTCCAGAAGCCTCTGAAAGCCTTCAGAATCTTCAGAATGCAGATGCTTGCAAAGGCCGGGCGGAACGCCTCTCAGAGCCTCAGAGGAGCTATGAAGGCGTTTTGATCGACTGGAAACAGATCAAGTCCTATGAAAAAAGCGGCCGTGAATGGGAGGAAGAGTATCTCTTCAAGGCTTTTAATGAGGCAGAAGAGCTGATTTCCGTCGCCAGGAAACGGAAATTGGAAAAGAAAACCTGACAAAAAGAGATATCCTGGCAGGAATAGATATTGACGCTATGGACAGTACAGGAAGAAGGGCAGCAGGAAGTTATGACAGTCTTTCCATTTATGCAGAAAATTGACGGAAAATGTTTTCTTGTCATCGGCGCCGGCGCTGTCGCCCGCCGCAAGATCAGACTTCTTTTGCAGTTCACAGATCACATAGTGGTCATCACGCATTCATCCGGAAAGCTTCCTGAAAAGCAGGAAACGGAAATCCGGGACGAGCTAGCCTCTTTTTCGGAACGTGGAGTAAAGGTTTGCTGCAGAAAGTTCGCGCAGGAGGATCTGAAGGAAGCGGACTATTGCATTGCGTCATCGGATGACAGCGAACTGAACCGTCGTATTGCCTCGCTTTGTCATGCGGCAGGCGTTCCGGTGAATGTACCTGACAATCCTGAAGACTGTACTTTTTTTATGCCCTCTGTTATTAAAAAGGGTCCTTTGGTCATCGCTGTATCCACCCAGGGTACCAGTCCTGCAATGTCTTCGGAGGTCCGCCAAAGGATTGAGGACATCCTTCCGCTTGATACAGAAGAGATCCTGGAAAGGATGGCGGAACTCCGCACATGGGTCCCTCAATGTGTTGTTTCTTCAAAGGAAAGAGGAATGCTCTATAGAGACCTTCTTACCTCGCTCCTTGATGGCAGACTGGAAGCCGCTGAAGAAAATGTGCGAGCAGCCGCACTGGCATGGATCAAGGCAAATCACGGAGGGAAGATTATATATGATGTTGAGGTCAAATGATGGTTAAGGGAACACCGTCTTTTCAAGCTTCACAAATACCTGTAGAAGAATATTGCGATGACTTGTTTGGTCTATGTGATTAAGCCGGTCAATGAAAATATCTGTCATAAACGGCATAGCGTAAATTTCGACAATCGAATCAGTCAATCAAAATTCTGTTGACCACATAGAATATCCGCTTCTTTCCACTGGTTTTTAATATATACAGGAACTGGATCAGGCTGTAAATTATTAAAAAAACGTGAATAATCACATAATTGTTACATATTTTGTTGAGTTTTTTAATATTTTTTTATATAATCTGGAAGATGGCTCAGACCATCTCTATTTAGTATGTTTTTGAGGTGACGTACATATATGTAGTTACCATAGTAATGATTTTGATATTTTGGTCGCTGACCTTTTTTGAGAGGAGCATCTATTTGACGAACAGAAAATGTAAGATCGGAAAAAAGGCATATGCGGCACGGCGGATCGCTGCAATTATGATGTCTGCCACGCTGGCCGGGGCTATTGTCACAGGTACTCCCGGTATCGTTCAGGTATCTGCCGCTACATATTCAGAAAATGCAGATTATATTTTTGAAGTATTAACGCAGAAACTCGGCTATTCCGAAGCAGCAGCCTGCGGAATCATGGCAAATATCCGCTGTGAATCCACCTTTAATCCTCATGCATGGAATGCGGGCGGCGGCAGCTACGGTCTGTGCCAGTGGACAGGCGGCAGATACGGGCGGCTCCAGAGCTGGTGCCGTTCCAACGGATATGATTATACGACGATCGACGGACAGCTCGCATATCTGGAATATGAGCTTGAATCTCATTACAGGGGCGTAGAAGAATATCTGCGCTCTGTTGAGAATACTTCTGACGGCGCTTATCAGGCAGGACAGTACTACTGCTATCATTTTGAAGCACCTGCCAGCCGGGGCAGTGTTTCAGTCTACCGAGGCGGACTTGCCAGCGGTACATTCTGGGAGGCTTACAGACCTGCTGAGTGGTATGCTGAAGACGGTGTATGGCACTACATTAAAAGAGACGGCACTTATCACACATCCTGGCTGACAATTGATAATAAAACTTATTATCTGGATGAGAACGGCAATCGGATCAGCGGATGGAGAACCATAGACGGCAACCGTTATTATTTTGATTCGGATGGCGTCATGGCCTCGGGCTGGGTAAAGATAGACGGCAAAAGCTACTATTTTCAGGAAGACGGTCCTCTTGTCACCGGCCTGGTGTTGAATGATGAGAGCTGGTACATGCTTGATGAATCCGGAAAGATTCAGGCTTCTCAGAAGATGGATCATTTCGCCGGTCAATGGAATGAACAGAACAGCAATGAGGTGCTTGCCTCTGCGGAAGAAGAGACCGCCGACGGCAATTTGACTGCAGATGCGGGTGCTGAAGACGGCGCGGCTGCCCTGCAGGACAATAC
>CACZQU010000528.1 GCA_902783305.1 uncultured Lachnospiraceae bacterium
ATTGCTCAGGCATTCCGGTAGTCATCAAGGATTCCTTTCGCTTCGCAGCGGACGGTTCAAAAAAGGTCTTGCGGCATGTACATTGAAAAATTCGATCAGCGGTCCCATGAAGAAGGCGGTCAGAATGGTGCCGATTCCGACGGATGCCCCGATTTGTTTCCAGGTATAACCGGAAAGCAGGCTTAGAAGGATTCCGGAAACGACACAGACCAGGTCGGAGATGATCCGGAGAACCCGGATGGGAATCCGGGTCTGTTTTTCCGAGAGGATCAGGGAAATGGCATCGTAAGTCGATACTCCGAGATCTGCGGTGAAATAGAACGCAGAAGCGATGCACATCACCACAATTCCGATGAACAGAAGGACAAAACGAACCCCGGTTCCGGGATTCGGCAGGGCTCTGATGAGGAGACGCTGAGAATACTGTGCGATATATCCCAGAAGGGTCATGTTGATCACGGTTGCCAGACCGATTTTCCGCCGGTCCGTAATCAGGGCAAAAAGGATCAGGACCATATTTGCGATAACATAGAGCGTGCCAAAGGAGACAGGGATGAGAGCATCCAGCCCGCTCATCAGGGACTGGAAAGGATCGACGCCAAGCTCAGCCCGCTTAAAGAAACCGATACTGATTCCACAGATCACCACTCCAAGCACACTCATCCCGATCCTTCGATTCCGTTTTTCCATTTTGCTTCCCTGTTCCTTTCTTTATCTGTCTGATCTGAGCATACTGATCATCCGGACGGTAAGACGGCAGCATTGCCCCATGGTGAATGCGTCCTTCTGTCTCATGCATTCACAGAAAAAATCCTGCTGACCGTGTCCGTTTCCTGATGAGTTTTCTTTTGGAGCATTACATGCCGAGCTTGTTCATCTCGTTCAGCGTTTTTTTCTGTGCGGCCGGAGAGGCAGAATCGGACTGCTCTCCGGTCTGAGGGGTTTCCGGATCCTCCGGGGCAGGAAGATACCGGGAAAAGTCTTTAAGCAGCATGGAGCTGCAAAGCATCGCGATTCCCCCAAAACCACATACTGCCCAGAGAAAGACATACAAGGGCTGCATTTTCGCATCCAGATAAGTGACAAGCAGCGGGAAAACGTTGACAAATATCAGGATCATCATGCGCAGGGGGTTTTTGGCGGCAAAAAAAACGGCATTCCGCGCCAGGTGCGGAAGTGTATCATCAAAAGCCGCCATCACCGGGAAAATGTGGACAGTCAGAACCAGACCCGCAAATCCAAGAACATAGATGGCATAGCGGAACCAGGTAAAAACCCCTCCCATTCCGGCACAGAAACGGATGTCCACGATACACAGCAAAACAAAGGCCATCGTGAGGAGCCAGAAAGCAATGCCCTGCCGCGCATTCTGCCGGAACCCGGTCCAGAATTCCCTGAAGGGATTGATGACGCCGTCGCTTCTCAGGGTTCTGAACATGACCCGGTATAACGCGGCAAGTGAAGGACCGATTGTCACAATGGGAATGGAAAAGAGCAGAAAACAGAAGTTTGCTCCGATGATGATTCCGCATCGCGTCATGACCTGTCCAAAGAGACTGTCGTTGTCCAGAAATCTTCCAAGCCATCTGCCCATAAATATCTTTCCCTTCCATCAACGTACAAAGACGTCACTGCTTAGTCAGGGTAAACAATGACGTCTGAACTCCGGTCAGCCGGAGTTTTTTTATTCGGGTGCTTCAAACAGGAAATCCAGGAACCTCTCTGCCTCGTCCAGTCTTTGGGTATGGGAACTGATGCCCAGCGCACAGTCTGAAGAATAGACATGGTAACGGGTTACCAGACGGCTGTCGGAAATGTCAATCCCGATCGGAACCGGTTCATCGCTGTAGGATTCGTCGACCGGTTCACAGTAGATCAGCCGGTCGGCGTACCGGGAACAGATTTCCCGGCAGCTGTCCAGACGCAGATCCAGAAGCCGTCCGCTTGAACCCACTGCCTCGAGCGATTTCCTTCCCATGGTGACGATATCGAGATCCCCGGCCTCAGCCACTGCGACGAAAGCCTGAAAGTAGCTGTTGGCTGTTCCGGAGACGACGGTCGGGTCGAAATAGGAGGCCGCATTGAATACGACATTTTTCTGACTGGTGTCATACCCTGCGTAATCGACAAAATCTTCCCAGATCCGGGAGTGATTTCCGGCATCCTCCATGGTATTGGCGAAAATCGCGTAAAACCAGTAATCCTTTACCGTGAAAAAGGCTCTGTAAACGATATAGCCGGACAGGCTGACCACGGTGACCATTCCCAGTATCCACAGCCAGTAGTAATCCGCGATGTACTGAAGCTTCTTTTTTAAAGGAAGAGGAGCGATTTTGGCGGATTCCCCGGATAACCAGGTCCGGAACCTGGTTGCAACGTCAGCCTTCCCGGAAGAGGAAAAGCCGGAACCTTTTCCGGTTCCGGCTTTATCGGCTGTCCGGGAAGGCTTTATTCTGCCTTCCGCTGGTCTTTTGTCCCGCGGGCTTTCTGCCGCGGAACGGTTCAGAACAGGAGAGCCTGTATTCACCGGTTCTTTTCGGGCCGGCTTCGCGGCCCGGTTTGTTTTTCTGTAATAAGCCATGCTTTACAGCTTTCCGCCGGAGGTGGCGATACCTTCCACAAACTGCTTCTGGAAGATGACATAGATCACGACCATGGGTACGACGGCAAGAGTCGCGGCAGCCATCATGGTGGGATATTCGCTTCCGTACTGTCCCTGCATCTTGGCAAGGCCGGCGGACAACGTAGTGGTGTTTGCGTTGGTACAGACGATCATTGGCCACATCAGATCCTTGAACGCGAAAACCGCGGTGAAGATTCCCAGAGAAATCATGGAGCTGCGGGTAAGCGGCATCATGATCCGCAGGAAACGCTGGCCGACATTACAGCCGTCGATGCACGCAGCTTCCTCCAGATCCTTGGGAAGCCCCTGGTAACCGGTTTTGAGCAGATAGGTACCGAAGGCTGTGACAAGACCCGGAAAGACCAGGCCGAAGGTGGTGTTGAGCATTCCCATTTTGGAAACCATCAGATACTGCGGGATGATGAAAATCTGAGCCGGAACCATCATCTGAATCAAAACCAGGGAGAAGAGGAAATTCTTTCCCGGGAAATTCAGCCTTCCGAAAGCATAACCGGCCATGGTGGCCGTCAGGCAGGCGCATAAAACGCGGAAGAAAATCATCAGAAGAGTATTCTTGTACAGAGTGATGAAGTTATAGCTCTTCCACACGGTTGCGAAGTTTTCCCAATGCCAGCCGCTTGCCGGGAAAATATAGAATGGGTTCACGGAGATGGATTCCTGGTTTGTCTTCAGCGCGGTGAGGATCATCCACGCAAATGGAACAATCATGATAAATGATACGATAATCAGGACGATGTGCATGATGATTTTATTTCTTCTCGCCCTTTTTTCAGCGCTTTCCATCAGATTACCTCCTTTACTGTACAGGCGGCGAAGTATCTGCCTGCAGCGATCATACCCGTGGGAACAGATAAAGGGAAAAGTATATTTGTCCCTCGCGGGATATACAGAAGTACCGGAATATCCGTTCCGATA
>CACZQU010000529.1 GCA_902783305.1 uncultured Lachnospiraceae bacterium
AACGATCCCTGCCCCTGCGGCAGCGGGAAGAAGTATAAACAGTGCTGTATGAAGACGGGTTCCTGAACAGTATCATACAGATAGTACTTTTATCCGCGGGAACAGATTAATGACTCCAGGATGGTTCCGCGCGGTATAGAAGAAATAAATGATTATCGTTCCGGATATCGGGTATTTCTGATCATAGCCGGAAATCAGAAACCTGCGGTTCCCGAAAGGATACAGAACCGCAGGTTTTTTCTTACATCGCCATCTTTTTCTGTCTTTTCACTTCATACATCATCTTGTCGGCTTCCCGTACGTAATCGTTCAAAGCTTTGCCGACAGTTATATCTGTATGGACATATCCCACACTGACCGATGGGAGATACGGAAGCTTAAGCGCTTCCTGAGTGAGCGGGATCTGTGCTTCAATCTGTGCCAGAAGCGCTTTTACTTCTTCGTCGGGCAACCGGTCCAGAATAACCAGAAATTCATCTCCACCCATGCGGACCATCAACGCCGGGGTCGGGCAGCAGCTTTGAATAGCTTTTGTAATGGCCAGCAGGGAATAATCGCCGCATTCATGACCATAATGGTCATTCATATCCTTCAGATTGTCCATGTCGATAAAAAGTATGGTCAGATTCTGTCCGGCAGCCTTCTTTTTCTCAAACAGACGGAAAGCGAGCTGCTGATATCCAAGCCGGTTGTAAAATCCTGTCATGCCATCGGTGATGGAGATGTCCGACAACATATGATTATATCCGCGCAGCTTTTCCTGATTGTACAGATTTTCGATGGCCGTGGTCAGCGAACTGATTGCCCTGGCCAGATAGGGATTCCGGATCAGGTTGATGGAATCCCAGATGGCAAAATATCCCATTGTATATTTCTGAAAATGGATCGGCAGAAAGAGATAATCCCGGAAGTTCCCCTTTCCCTTGAAAATGGAAAAAAGACCCTTCACCGGCTTGTTTTCCATCGTCAGTTTACCGCCTTCGAAACCAAACACCACGTTCATTCCGTGTGGAAATCCTTCTTCCGGAAATTCGGAGCCCTCCATCGCCTGACCGAATTCTCCTGTCTCCTGAAATGCGTTCTCTGCCCGGAAATGACCGAATTCCCTGTCCAGCACCAGGTAAAAGCCTCTGCACTGCAGAAAAAACAGGCTTTGCTGAAAGCATAATCCTATGTCGTGCAGGTTGTCGCAGCTTAGAAGGCTGTATTCCAGCTGGTCGATATGCCGGTCAAACACAGCACGGTTGATATCCGTATAAACGTTCGCATTTCGCAGCTGCCGGATCCTGTCGTTGTACACGCTCGGACAGCCGCAGCTGGCGCGGAAAAGTCCGGAGGCAGGAATCACACAGCTGGACCGGTCTACGGTTTCTCCCTCCCAGAGCTTCCGGAGAATCTCGATACAGCGCCCGCCCGGCTCTACCCAATGCTGATCCACGGTCGTCAGTGTCGGCTGCATGCAGACCGTCTCATCCATGTTGTCAAAACCGGTGAGGAGAAAATCATCCGGCGGACGGTATCCGAGCTTTTCAGCTGTTTCGGCAACGCCGATGGCAATCCGGTCATTGGCGCAGATGATGGCATCGGGAAGCTCCTTGTACCGGTCCATCAGGAACCGGAATCCCTTTTGTCCGCTGCTGCTTTCAAAGCTGTCATAGTGAACATAACCACTGAAATCCTTTCCCGTGTGATCACGGAGATAATCCAGACAGGTCCGGACCCGGATCCGGTTTTCGACGTTGTCGGCAGGACCCATTATAAGCCAGAATGTTCTGCTCTTATGATAGCTGTAAAGATGATCGACGATGGTATACATCGCGCTTTCGTTGTCGATCCCTACATAATAACATCCCTCTATGTTATTTCCGATGGCAATGACCGGTTTGCCCTGCTTCCTTACCTGGTCGATCAGGTGGTGGCAGGCTTCCGCTCCATACCAGTAGTTCTCGTCCTGATATACATTATACAGATCCAGAATGAATCCGTCATACTCGGAGATTTCGGGAAGATTAAATACATTATATTCCCCGATGTTATAGCCCGGATCCAGTCCATAGGTTGCTCTCGAGCGGAAAATATGGAGAGTGACATCAAGATTGTCTGACAGCACCCGGTCATGGATACCCAGGATCCTGGCATAAAATGCCTGACGATTAATATCATCGACAAACAGTGCGATTTTTTTCATGACCCTCTTACCTTTTTTGTAACTGTACAGTCACAAATTCATTCAAAACTGCTCTTTTTCTTCGGTCTCCTCTTTTTCTCTCTATTATAACATATTTCCCGGATGCGGACTATGTATTTGTCTGTCTTTTCCATGACGCCTCAACAAAACATATGGTTAATCTACTATGCTTATGATAAAATGGTTGCAAGTAAAATGCTTGAGTGCACAGCGCGGAGCAATCCGCAGGGATACTTTGCGCTGGTATCGTCTATCTTTCGCAAGCACAGTAAACAGGTGCACATTACTATAATGATGCATACGGCAATACACCGTTTATGCGGCGTACTGCCTGCGCAGATAATCAAATATAATTCAGGCAGGCATTGAATTCGTTTACGAATACCGGGAAAGCAGGTGTACTTTATGAAGAACAGGATGAAACGGACTCGTCTTACCAGGTTTATGAACAGGTTTTACAGGAAAGGTCCATGGAATCGCGCGATAACGTTCGTTTCCGGGATAATTGTGTTTGTTGCGACTTACCTGCTGATCCTTCCGGCCATCAC
>CACZQU010000530.1 GCA_902783305.1 uncultured Lachnospiraceae bacterium
AGACTAATTAATTTTATACGATTGGAATCCTGTGTTTATTTGGCATTGTAACTCACAGATAAATATGTGCAAATCATACAATCAAAGATAAACTTTTAGATTTGCTCAAAACGCCGGGATCGAAGTGAGCGCTGAAGCGCCGCACCCCGTTCCCGGCATCCGTCATCAGAATATAGGTATAATCAACGTGGTCAATTATCAGAACTGATCAGACAACTGATTGTTTTTGACGTACTTTTTCCGGCAGGATTCTGAGAAAAATACTGTAAGATAATTTTGCAGGGTTCTTTTCCAACCCTGCTCAGCACGGGGTTCTCTGAAATATTCAGACGAATACTTGTCTCTCCGGGTGGCAGTTCAATGATACTTCCCGGATAACAGACATTTTCAAAGTTATGTGTTTCCCCAAAGATCAGATATACAAAACCTGTTTCCAAAGTACGCCCGGCTTCAAAGGAAGCATCCCGCGTACACAGGAGTTCCAGGCTATCTTCTGAATCATGATTTTCTTTGAGTTTCAGTGTCATTCCGAAAAGCAGCATTTCCTCGCTGAGTGTCGGGCTGCATCTCTCCTCAATACAATTCCAGGCATCATCTTCTGTTTCGTAAATGATTAATATCCCCAGCTTTTCTTCAAGATATGAATGTGTTTCATGATCTATCTCCATATCCGGGTAGATCACCTTTTCTGGCGCAATCCTGAGGGATGAAAGGGAAAGTGTTTTCATGTCATATGCATCGGATAAGTGCAGAGCTCCTTGAATATCGACGAAGGTTCCGGAGTATAGTCCCTCGGTAAGGACGGTATAATTGTCTACAGAACAAGGGTCTAATATAAAGATACGCTCCTGTACCGGGAGTGTGGTATCTGGCAAATAAAAGAGCCTGTAGATCTTCTGCCTGACAATATCGACACCCCAGTAGAAGAATCCTTTGAATTCAATGGTTTCATTTTCCTCCGGGTTTTCCGTTCCTTGGATTTTATGTTCAGGATTAGAACTGCAGGCTACCGAAATGCTGACTGCAGGATCAGATACCGGATCGCTTCTGACAGGGATTGTCATGAAACAGACAATGATGACAAGGACAGCAAGACCGGCAAATAAATAAAGGGCCCTGCTGCTTTTTTTCTCGGAAAGCAGCACCTTAATTCGGGTTTTTACAGAAAGCTTCCCAAAAGCTGTCGGAAGAAAAAACTGTCCCGAATTAGATAGCTTAAGGAGGACAGAAGCGTAACCCTTCTTATAGGCAGCGTTCTGCCTGGAAGTGACGTTTTCATCACAGGCAAATTCCAGATCCCTGGAATAACAGATGAATGCAGCCCACACGAATGGGTTGAACCAGTGAACTGATAGGATCAGATATGCCGCGATTTTCCCGATATGGTCCCTGTGTCTGATATGCATTTGCTCATGAGCGATTACGAATCGCTTCTCGGTTTCTGTCATTCCCGAAGGGAGAATAATTTTAGGGAAAAGAAGTCCCGTGACGAAGGCTGTCTGGACGGTACTGCATTCATAAACTCCACGGGAAACAGTGCGTGACGTGTGGATCATGTTTCGAATACGCAGCGTACTGACAGCAAAATGCAGTATAAGAACACACGCACCGGTAATCCAGATTATAAATAGAAAGCTCCATATCGAAATTACCTTGCCGATTATGTTTCCACTTAAAGATTTTTTATCGGTACTGTATATTTGTGACAGACTGCTTTTACCTTGTATGGGATGTGCGGGATTCGTGGATGTTTCCATGGACAGATCTGCAAGACCGCTGTCATTATTTTCAGCGATCCCGGGCCTGCCTTCATCAGAAAAGTATCCTTCTACCTGAACATGTAACATCCAGTCCTCAGATACTTCCGGAATCAGGCTGGTTGGAGAAGGTATCCCAAAGGGGATGACCAGCCGGATCGCTGCAAGGATCCATAGAGCTGTCATAAAACGTTTCGGCAGCTTCCTGAAAATGACCCTGAAGAACAGAAGAACTGCGATCAGTAACGATGCCTCAAAGCTCATCTGAAGGACTTTGAGCAATATAACTGTCATGAATTATTCTCCTCGTAAGCGTCTATGATTCTTTGTAATTCACGGACATCTTTCTCTGTTAGCGTCTGCCTGCTGCTGAATGCCGCGATGAAAGCAGGCAGGGAGCCTTCAAACTGATCCGTAACGAACTGCTCGCTTTGAATAGCCTTGAATTCTTCTTTTGACATAAGAGAAGTCACAGTCCCGCGAACATTTTTGAAGATACCTTTCTCCTGAAGACGGTGAAGCACCGTAAAGGAAGTTGTTTTTTTCCAACCCAGAAGTTCTTCACTGATTTTCGAAAGCTCCGAAGAACTGATCGGTTCATTTTCCCAGAT
>CACZQU010000531.1 GCA_902783305.1 uncultured Lachnospiraceae bacterium
ATAAGGTTTTCAGCGTTCAACTGCGAAAGATGAAATCGTTCACGGTTGAACGCTTTTTTCTGTCTGGTGGGAACGTGCCATTTCGGGTACCATTCGCCCGCGTGTGGCTTTACGGTTTATCCTTGAGCAGTCACACCGTCCGCCCTCTGCACCGGTCTGGCGGTCTATTATTGTTGATATATGAATGATTTTATGGTAAAATTCTGACAACTGATAAAACAGGTTTTGCATGCATTGTGAGGCATGTAAAAACCCTTGCCGGCACGCATCAGGAAACGGAAGAATGTGTGTCATTCCCACGCGGATCTGTCATTGTTCAGAAAAAGAAGGAAAAGGGGAAGCCATATGTATCTGTTTGATTTTTTCAGAAATGTACTCAGAAGGTCAAATATTTCCGTGATCATCTATCTGATCATCAATGTCTTTATTATCTCCATGATCATCGGAATGCCCTTTGCCCAGTATCATGCCCTTCTGGCGCTGGGTTTCGGATTGCTGATCTATCTCTTTTCTCTTACCATTGCCTTATCGCCCATAGGGGAGGCGATTCTGCGTCATCAGACAGGATGTGAAAAAATCACCGATATCCCGACACTGAATTATATAGAACCTGTTTTTCGGGAGGTTTACCGCAAGGCGAAAATGATGAATCCCAATATTCCGGATGATGTGGATCTGTATCTGGTCGACAGCATGGATGTGAACGCCTTTGCTACAGGACGCAGGACGGTATGCATGACCAAAGGGATGATGCAGGAGGATACAGAAAAGATCAAAGCCTGCCTTGGCCATGAAATGGGACATCTTGCCCATCACGATACGGATCTGATCCTGGTGGTGACGGTGGGAAATCTGATTGCCACAGCCTTCTTTACCATAATGCGTATTTCGGCCAGGATCTGTCAGTCCATGGGCATGATTTTTGCTGCTTTCAGTGGAGATGAGGATGGGCTGGCTGCCGCCTTGTTTATCCAGCTTGCCGGATTTCTGAGCGATGTGCTCCTGGCCATGCTGATGGGGTTATGGACAAAGATCGGGACGATCATGGTGCTGAAATCCGGAAGAGAAAATGAATATGATGCAGATGAGTTTTCGTTTAATCTTGGATATGGAAGAGCATTGTGCGAGCTTCTGGACACTTTTCCTGCAAACCAGAGCAAGGGACTGTTTGCCAATCTGATGAGCAGTCATCCCGACAAGAATGACAGGATCCGGAAGCTCAGGGAGCTGGGAGTAAATTATTAAGCTTCCTTCGGGGTCTCGTTTTGGCGAACGGAGTGAGAACAGATGAACGAAATACTTGATGTTTCCGCACAGGAAATGAGAAGACGCCAGGTTCTGGAAAACGGGATGCTGATGGCGGATAAATTTGTCAACAAAAATTATCTGATCAGCCTGTCTTCAAATCCGGTTCAGGCTCTGGACACTTCAAAAAGAGCCATGGGCAGCATCCGGCTGTTTCAGATGGAGAAGCTCGTCTATGACAAAAAGGAAAATGTCAATGACAAACTGATCAGTGTGTACAGCGCGCTTCAGAATGTCGGAAGCTCTGCGATCATGATACTGAAGGGATCCGGGCAAAGGACATCCATGTATATCGGGATCCGGTCGGATCAGAATGCGTCAACCGCCGGAAAGATCCTGGAAAAGAGCTTTCATGGGAATTTCAGCGGCAGCAGGCTGAAATCACTGACAAATACCGAAATCGAAGGGATCATGAGCAGTCTGGTGGAAACGAAGAGTTCACTCGGAATCAAAAATGTATCCTGTGTAACCGTCGTGCCATCCACCCGGGATGAGGATAAGGACAGGTTTGTCCAGGGACTGGAAAAATTCGTGGACACGATGCGCGGAGAGACCTACAGCACCATTTTTATTGCCTCACCTGTGGAGAAGGGCAATCTGGAGATCCGCAAGAGGGGCTTTGAGGAGCTTTTCTCTTCGCTGACCCCTTTCCTTAAGACAAATCTCTCTTATGCGGTGACCAATAATGACACGGTCTCCACCGGACAGACGGAATCCTTTGCGGACGCCGTAAACCGGAGTATAGCCAATACCACCGGACAGTCTTCCGGAAAGAGCACTACGGATAACAGAGGATCCAGCAGCAGCTTCGGTTTTGGCGGTATGAGCTGGGGAAGCAATAACTCCCGGAGTATGGGGTATTCAACCGGGGAGTCCTGGAGCCGCTCGGTAACCAGCGGGACATCCCAGACCAGAAGTACTTCGACGGTGGACACTACCGCCAGGACCACCGGAGATACCAGAACCTTTGCCGTCGAGCATCATAATAAATCGGTTCAGATGCTTACAGAAAGGATCGACAACCAGCTGAAGAGGATCACGGAATGTGAGTCCTTCGGCGTATGGGAATGTGCCTGCTATTTCCTGGCGGATGACGTACAGACCTGTGTTGTGGCGGCAAACTCTTATAAAGCCCTGGTTTCGGGTGAGAATACCGGTATTGAGAATTCATTTGTCAATGTCTGGGGGATCAGTGATCAGAAAAGCACATCGACTGTTCTGGATTACATCAAATACGGGATACATCCTCTCCTGGAGATACCCGGTGAAGGGAATTTTGCGCGGCAGTTTGTTACGCCGGCCAATCTGATCAGCGGCAAGGAGCTTCCCCTCCTGATGGGGATTCCTCATAAATCCGTGTCCGGCATCAATGTGAGCAGTATTGCGGAGTTCGGCCGGAATGTATTTGCGGAAGGCAGGAAGAAACCGGGAAGGCAGATCCATATCGGAAAGATCCACCATATGGGCGTGACGGAAGAAAGCGATATTGAGCTGGATCTCAACAGTCTGACATCCCATTGCTTCATCACCGGTTCTACCGGCTCCGGGAAATCCAATACCACTTACTGCATTCTGAACAGACTGTATGACAACGGTATCTCTTTTCTGGTGATCGAGCCTGCAAAGGGAGAATATAAGACAATGTTCGGCGGATTGCCGGGCATCAATATTTTCACGACCAATCCGAGATACAACCGGATGCTGAAGATCAATCCCTTCCGGTTTGACGAGGATATTCATATTCTGGAGCATCTGGACAGGCTGATCGAGATCTTCAATGCCTGCTGGGAAATGTATGCGGCTATGCCGGCGATCCTGAAGGACGCCGTGGAAAAAATGTATGTGGAAAGCGGATGGGATCTTCTGAATTCTGTTTACATCGGAGATGGGGATGTGCGTTATCCCACTTTCCGAGATCTGCTTTCCACTCTTCCCAAGGTGATCAGCTCTTCCGGTTATTCTGCGGACACCAAGGGGGATTATACCGGTGCCCTGGTGACAAGGGTGGCTTCTCTGACCAACGGGATCATGGGACAGGTATTCTGCGGAGGGGCAGATATCGAGGATATGGAACTGTTCGATGAAAACTGCATCGTCGATCTGTCCAGAGTGGGATCTTCCGAAACAAAATCCCTTATTATGGGGATCCTGGTGATGAAGCTGTCGGAATATCGATCAACGCATGCAGCCGGGAATAATCTGGGACTCAGGCATGTGACGGTTTTGGAGGAAGCCCACAATCTGCTGAAAAAGAGCACAGGAAACGGCGGAGGGAGCGGAAACAGCAATGTGGTCGGCAAATCCGTGGAGATGATCAGCAACAGCATCGCGGAGATGAGAACCTATGGAGAAGGGTTTATTATCGTGGATCAGTCCCCCACAGCGGTGGATATTTCCGCCATCAAAAATACCAACACGAAGATCATCATGCGCCTTCCTGAATTGGAGGATTGTAAAGCTGTGGGAAACGCGGTAAGCCTGAATGATGACCAGATTCATGAACTGTCCAGATTGGGGACGGGAATAGCGGTGATCATGCAGAATAACTGGCTGGAAGCCGTATGCGGCAATATCGATCTGGCGTCAGGAAGCTTTGAAAAGAAGTCCTCCCCGGTTTCCTTTGATGAGATCAGAAGCCTCAGGGGCGGCATTATCATGGAAGTGCTGAATCAGTATACCAGCCGCAGGATGGATGAACACAAAGCACTGCAGGTGGTACACAATGCGTCAGTCCCGCAGGAGAAAAAGCTGGAATATGAAGACAGCGTCCGGACAATCATCCGGGCTATGCAGGTCAGACGGGATTCCGCAATATTCGCGGATTTTCTGATGGAAACAGCGCATTGCAAAAATCTGTTTGATATTCTGGAAAACGAGCTTTCGGGGATCAATTTTGATAAGCTGACCGAAGATGATGAGACGACGGTTTTTTTCTGGTATCAGAAATTCATGAAGAAGCTGGATCATTATATTGTCATGAATGCCGGGAAAAAGGCATTGCTGATGAAATATCTGATTTACAGCAAGCTTCGCGAGGAGGGTACGGCAAAATATATCAAGATCTACAAGGTTTTGTTCCATTGACTGAAGGAGAGGTTTGGACATGGCCTGGAGGGATACTACAGATTCGGCAGAGGGGAAAGAGAACGCCGGTCTGGAAAAAAACAATAAAATGGAATCGGATCAGATCGGTGATGAACTGGAGGGAAACAAAACCAGAGACCTGAAAGAAGCTGATTCACCGGAAAGCCCGAAGAATAAAGGCCTGAATACAAAAGCAGATATCCGGAAGGAAGCCGGCAATATCGGTAAAGAGCTGAACGGAGAAGAGATAAAGGAAAGCTTTGACGCCGGGGAAAAACGGAATATCGACGGGGAAAAGATCTCCGGACCACCGGTGCTTCGTGACGACAGATATGGAGTAAAAGGTCCGGACGGGACGGTTATAAAGGACGATAAAGGAAATCCTCTCGTCGACTGGAAGCAGAGGGGAGAACATGAGCTGGGCAACAGCGGAATCGACGAGCGTTACGATGTCTCGACGGTTACCCTGAAAAAGGGAGACGTCATCGACCGTTACGGTGATGAATCAGGACATTGGGCGTCTCCGGAAGGGGAACCCTATGACAAAAGAGGGCTTCCCTTCGAAGAAAAAAGCTGTGAGTATCACAAATACAGACTGAACAAAGATATCGACTGCGAGAAATCCATAGCGGCGGGAAAATTTGATTCCGAGGGCGGCGCAGTCCAGTATCATTTTGAAAAGAGCTTTGACGAAATGCTGGAGGATGGTGATCTGGAGGAGATAGAATGAATCTGAAGGAGCTGAAAGAAAAACTGGAGTATTATAAGGTACCGGAGGAGTGGTACTGTCTGGGCGGCGAAGCCCAATACTGCTATTGCCTGAATTTTGAAGACGGCAGATGGATCCTGTATTCTCTGGATCGTGGGAAAAAGAATATCCGGTTTGCATCGGAATCGGAGGATGAGGCCTGCAGCAGGCTGCTGGAGCTGATGCTGAACAGGCTTGCACGCAAAAAGAAGCAATTTGAAAACAGACAGTGAAGCGGAAATATCGTTTTGCCATCTGAAATGGTTGCCATTCACGGTATGACCCTTCCCCGCGCGTGGCTTTATGGTTCCGCGAACAGTAACCTGAAGTGTTCCTGTCGGGTACCTCAGGATGAAATGCAGACAGAAGGAGGTTGCATGATGTCTTTTGGAAAATTCAACGAAACCAGTGAGACAGAAGAAAAATCAGAAGACCGCAAAGCAGAAGCGGAAAAGAAGATTGAAGACTATAATGCACAGCTGGACAAGACCAGGGACTCCCATTGGGAGATGCTGAAAAACAACAGCTCGATCAGCCCGGAGGAGAAGTATAAGATGCAGGAGGAGCTGCATGATAATACGGAGAAGGCCAAGGCGGAATTCCGGGAAGAGATGGAAAAGAAATATCCGGAGCTTAAAGAGGGTGGGATGTCTGAAGATGAGATCAAAAAAGAACAGGATGAAATAGGAGATGAATTATAAGGACGAAAGGATCTGGAACCGGTATGGGAAATAATGAAGTAGCAATCAGGCTGAATCCTTTTGAGAACCTGAATGAAATCACTATCAACGGCCGGATGATCTCGTCCTACAGTGAGCTGAACAATTTTGTCAATCTGCCTTTTATGGAATGGGCTTACCGTTTGTTTGATACTCTTTCCGCAGAGCTGAACGATGATTTTTCGCTGACGGTGACGGCGGAAGCATTTGAGACAAAGTTCCTTGAAGATATGGCGAAATGTTCTTCCTGCTGCCGTACTTTCCGAAGGGGTTCATGGGCCATAGACATGGATGTTGAGGACCGGGTGGAGGAATTCTGCAACCTGACCGCCATATATGGCAGCGATGTGCGTCAGATCCGGCAGAATGTGGAGATCCTTACCGACAACTCTGTTGAGGAGGCAGAGCTGCAGAGCTTTTTTGATAAGTACCAGGCTTTTACCGCTTTTCATGGAGGAGCCTCCTTTGCTTCGCCCATTATGGAGGTACGCTGCAGTGTAAAGAGAGCGCCGGGAAGCGCACCTTACCGGATCCTTCTGGCCGGGGATATGCAGTCTGCGGTTCGTCTCGCCGGGCAGTATCCGTCCGGATCCGGGCAGGGACTGGTTCTGGTTTTTTCTGATCAGCCCGGAGTGGTGTGGAAAGACAACTATTACTATTGGGGCATTAAAAAAAATAATTTCTGCCGGTCGCTGGAAATCTACCTGATGCACAGATTCATTGTGCCGCGGTTTGCGGAATATCTGAGAAGCCAGACGCTGGATGAATCCGCTATGGAAGAGGATGAACGGCGCACCTGGCAGATACTGGACAAGGTGAATCCCGTAGTAAAGGCGGAGCAGCTTCCTGGCCTGGAGCTTGGTGATCATTACAGGATTAAGGTTCATGTGATCCCGGAGGGCAGTATCATGCCCAGGCTGGTAGTAAAATCGGTAAATGAAGCGGTGGCGCGGACCAATGGTCTGACGGTAACGGCGGCGGGAGC
>CACZQU010000532.1 GCA_902783305.1 uncultured Lachnospiraceae bacterium
AACCTCACAAAAAAAACCACTGTCTGTTGACATCTTGACGAAAGCAGGAAGCCATGCTTTGTTTATGCATGTCTTCGATACGTTACTGTAACAGGTTGTTTTCATTATTATTGTTCGTTGACACCCTGTGTTTATTGTGTTATATTACTACTAGAACATATCCCTGAACAGAACAAAGGGAAGGGAGGAGGTTAATGATGGAAAATAAAAGAGATTATTATGAAGTGCTTGGCGTTGGCCGGAATGCCGATGACCAGGCGATTAAAAAGGCATACCGGAAGCTGGCCAAAAAATATCATCCGGACGCGAACGAAGGAAACCCGGAAGCGGAGCGGAAGTTCAAGGAGATCACCGAGGCTTATACCATTCTCAGTGACAAGGAAAAAAGAAAGCTCTATGACCAGTTTGGCCATACAGCCTTCGACGGAACCGGAGCCTCCTACGAGGACATGGGATCCGCGTACGGAAAAGATCCCCGCAGTTCAGGCTTCCACGGCCGGACATATTATTACCAGTCCGGGAACGGAGGGCATTTTGGTTTCGGCTCCGGGCCGGAGGGGTTTTATTCCCGGAATGCAGGCTTTCATACACAGGATGGTTCCATGGATCCCGATATGGAGGATCTTCTGAAAAATCTGTTCCACTCTGAATGGAGCGGCGGCTCTTACGGTTCAGAAGAATCAGGACGCAAAGGCTTCGGGCACAACTCCGGATGGAGCGGCTCCAGCTGGCAGGACAGCCGTTTTGAGCAAAAGGGCCGGGATCTTCACGCAGATACCACGGTCAGCTTTGAGGAAGCAGTATTTGGCTGCAGGCAGCGGGTGAAGCTGTCCTCTCCGGACGGCCGCGAACAGACTCTGGAGATCCGGATTCCGGCAGGGATCGATGACGGCCGGCAGATCCGCCTGAAGGGCAAAGGACAGCCAGGATCAGGAGGCGCACAGCCCGGAGATCTGCTGATCCTGGTTCATGTCCTCCCGAAGGAGGGATATGAGAGAAAGGGGCAGGATCTGTATACGACAGCTCAGATTCCCTTTGTCACTGCCGCTTTAGGCGGTACCGCGGTAGTACATACCTTATATGGAGATGTTCAATGCCAGATCCGCAAGGGCACACAATCCGGGTCAAGGATCCGCCTGCGGGGCAAAGGAGTCGTCTCCATGCAGAATCCCGGCCAGCGCGGCGATCAGTACGTCACCGTCGAAATCCAGGTTCCCACTGCTTTGTCTCCTGAAGAAGAACAGCATCTGCGCTCATTCGCAGCGGCTTCACGTAAGCGGACATCCTCCGGCGCAGCCTGAGATCCGATAATGTATACCGGAGATACCTGATATCCGGAACGGATATTTCAGTACTTCCGGTATACCGGGAGGAACAATTCTGCCTCGCCATTGATCTGTCCCCGCAAGCAGAAAAGAATAACTCTGAAGACAGGAAAAGAGTTGTGAAAAACCAGGCTTCTCTCCGAAACGGATTTTTCACAACTCTTTTTTTGTATTTTTACCAACGTCCGTAAAGATGTGCAAGCTCTTTCATTTCTTTCTGGAGTTCCCGGCTGAAGTCCCCTTTCACCAGTCTCCACTCCCAGTTCCCGCCCAGAACGGAAGGATGGTTCATTCTGGCGGAATTGTCCAGTCCGAGATAATCCTGAATCGGAATAATGCAGATTCCCGCGACGCTGCTGACCGCGGCACGGATCATCTCTTTTGCGATCGCTGAGTCATTTGCATGAGGAATGTTGAAATAAACCCGGATTTTTTCCTTTATTCCCGAGGGAATTTCTTTCAGCCAGCCGGCCAGGGTCTCATTGTCATGCGTCCCGGTGTACACCACACAGTTCCGCTCATAATTGTGAGGCAGATAGTCATTGGCATTTCCCGTATCGCGCTCATCAAAAGCAAATTCCAGAACTCTCATATTCGGATAGCCGCTGTCCGCCACAAGCTGCTTCACGGTATCGGTCATATATCCCAGATCCTCGGCAATGATTTCCCTCTCTCCCAGACGATTATTCAGCGTACGGAAAAGATCCATACCAGGACCCTTACACCACCTTCCGTTTTCGTCGGTTTCATCACCGTAGGGAATCTCATAGTATTCGTCAAAGCCTCTGAAATGATCAATCCGAAGGACATCATACAGTTCAAACATATGACTCACACGCCGGATCCACCAGTCATAGCCGCTGTTTTTATGCGCTTCCCAGTTATAAATCGGGTTTCCCCACAGCTGTCCGGTAGCGGAAAAACCATCGGGAGGGCATCCGGCGACCACTGTAGGCTTACACTCCTCATCCAGCTTGAACAATCCGGGATTCGCCCAGGCATCCGCGCTGTCCATTGCGACATAGATAGGAATATCACCGATAATCCGTATGCCTTTTTCATTCGCATAAGCCTTCAGCTTTTTCCACTGTTCATGGAATTTATACTGGAGATACTTCCAGAAGCCGATCTCCTCTTTCAGTTCCCTGCGATAATAATCCAGGGAATAGCCCCACCGCCGGCGGATATCCTCAGCCCATTCAATCCAGGAGTGATTTTCAAACCGTTCCGTTTTGATCGCCATATAGAGAGCATAATCCTCCAGCCAGAAGGCTTCCTTCTCACAGAATTCGCGGAACTTCGGTTCCTTCTCCAGCTTCGTATTGGCATATGCTTTTTTGAGAAGGACATACCTGCCCTCAAACATTTTCCCGTAATCCACATAATGAGGATTGGTTCCGAAATTGACTGCGTCACATTCCTTCTTTGTGAGGACTCCTTCCTTGATCAGATCTTCCAGATTGATAAAATAGGGATTCCCGGCAAACGTAGAGAACGACTGGTAGGGAGAATCTCCATAGCTGGTCGGGCCAAGAGGAAGGATCTGCCAGAAAGACTGACCTGCCGATTTCAGTTCGTCCACAAAATCATAAGCTTCCTTTGAGAAGCATCCGATACCATACTTCGAAGGCAGACTGCTCACCGGGAGCAATACTCCGCACTGTCTGCGCTTTATCATATCCTTTTTTCCTCCTGTCACAGTACTTTTGAGATGAAATCCCTGAGCCTTGGGTTTTGGGGATTCTGAAATACAGTCCGTGGATCCCCTTCCTCCATGATCACGCCTTCGTCAATAAACATCATCCTGGTCCCGACTTCCCGGGCAAACCCCATCTCATGGGTTACCACCACCATGGTCATCCCGGTGTGGGCCAGTTCCTTCATCAGTTCAAGAACCTCTCCGACCATCTCCGGGTCCAGAGCGCTGGTCGGCTCGTCAAAAAGCATCACATCAGGCTTCATGGCCAGTGCTCTGGCAATGGCAATTCTCTGCTTCTGTCCGCCTGAAAGCTGGCTGGGATAGCTGTCTGCCTTTTCGGGAAGGCCGATCCGTTCCAGAAGCTCCCGTGCTCTTTCGAGTGCCTGTTCCTTCGTCATCAGCTTCAGATGTACAGGAGCCAGCGTAATGTTCTCGATCACGGATTTGTGAGGAAAAAGGTTAAACTGCTGGAATACCATTCCGATGCGCTGCCTGTGCTGGTTGATGTCGACCTTTTTGTCCGTGATATCCACACCTTCAAAAAGGATCCGGCCTCCCGTCGGCACCTCCAGAAGGTTGAGAGAGCGGAGAAAGGTGGATTTTCCGGAACCGGAGGGGCCGATGATGACAACCACCTCACCCTGACAGATTTCTGTGGAAATCCCTCTGAGCACCTGATTTTCCCCGAATGATTTCTCGAGCTTGTCTACATGAATCAGGACTTTGCTTTTGTCAACGCTCACTGACTCTCAACCTCCTTTCCAGCCTGCCGACAAGGTAAGAGAGAATTCCGACCAATGTCAGATAAATTACCGCAACCATAAGCAATGGGAACAAAGCCTCATAGGTCTGGCTGCGGATAATATCTCCTCCCCTGGTCAGATCCATAAGGCCGATATATCCACTGATGGAGGTTTCCTTCAGAAGAACGATAAACTCATTTCCCAAAGCGGGAAGAACATTCTTAAAGGCCTGGGGAAGGATAATCAGCCACATCGTGGAAAAAAAGCTGAGCCCCAGACTCCTGCCGGCCTCCATCTGGCCTTCGTCGACGGACATGATGCCGGAACGGATGATTTCCGCAACATACGCCGCGGAATTTAATCCAAAAGCAATCACCGCCACCAGGATTTTGTCGATATTGACCGAAGCGAAAATCACATAATAAACGATCAGGAGCTGCACCATTGCCGGAGTCCCCCGGATCACAGTCAGATAGATATGGCAGGCAAAATTCAGGATCTTAAGAAGAGGTCCCGGATGATCACTTTTGTCGTGACACGAACGTACAATCGCAATCAGAAAGCCCAGGATAATTCCAACCAGAACCGCCAGAACGGCAATGATAATCGTATTTTTCAGACCGGTAAGGATAAACTGCCACCGGCTGTTTTCCAGAAAGTTAAAAACAAACTGTTCTTTGAATGTCAAAAGCTCACCTCCCATAAAAAAGGAGCCAGATACCGCTTACTGCCGCAAAGCGGCGGATGACAGACCGGCATCTGAGCGGATATCGTCAGAGTTCAATCAGAAATTTTTCGGGAGATCCGAAAAGCACAGGTTGGCATCGCCAACTGACGACAACGCAGCAGATGCCTGCGAAGACAAGTCAGAGGGCGGAGGTATTGAATTACAGGGCCTTAGCTTTACTGTTCCCGCGGGAACAGATAAATGATTGCAGTGCAAAATGACTCCTACGGATTGTTCCGCGCTTCGCGCTCCCACAATCCTGCC
>CACZQU010000533.1 GCA_902783305.1 uncultured Lachnospiraceae bacterium
AGTGGCGGAATTGGCAGACGCGCAGGCTTCAGGTGCCTGTGGTCGCAAGATCGTGTGGGTTCAAGTCCCATCTCCTGCATTTTTTTTGTTCCGAATTTCATCGTACTGTCCTGGAAGCCCTGAAATTCAAGACTTCCGGGCTTTTTCATTTACCGCATCATATCGGATTTTCTCGCACTTTTTTACACTTGGTTTCGAGGGGAGAGAAGATAAAGAAGCCTACGAGAAGGATACCTTGTCGAGTCTGGCATTATCCTTCTCCCGGAGCTTTCGGTTCGCCCTGGTATCCCTGTCCATGACAACGGATACGCGGCGGTATTTTCCGGTGAGCGGATCCAGATACCTCATCAGGTATTTTACCCGGCTGTCTTTTGGTTTTTTCTGTATACATTTTTTCTCCTTCAGTATTGCGATTCCGGAGAAGTTGAGATAAGATTGCTATGTAAAATGAACAAGATATTAATGATGATTCTTGAAAAAAAGGAGATTGCATATGCGATCTCCTTTTTCCGTGAAAGGATCCGGACTATGAAGTAAAGTATACAACTGAGTGATCAGGGGCTTTTTAATATGAGCACGTTTCTACTGGCAGGATCGGGGGACAGCGACAGGTGAGGCGGAAGGGATGAGAATTGCGGGATCCATAAGAATGTATAAAAATTACACACATTACTATTGAAAAATACACAAAAGGTGTGTATAATAATATCAACAAGGGAGGTGATAGTGTTGAAGCAAAGAGAGTTGATTAAGAAATTCACTGATGCAGGATTTAAGTTCGAAAGACATGGAGGCGAGCATGATATATACAAGCGTGGAAAAGATGAAGAACAGATTCCGAGACATCGTGAAATAAAAGAATCTCTTGCAAGAGCACTGATCAGGAAATGGGGGCTGTAAAGCTTTCGGTTTCCTCTTCCCACAATAGAGATAAGGAGGGATATTATGAAAACTGTATATCCGGTCATTTTTACAAAAACGAATGACGAAAAAGACACGTATCTCGTTGACATTCCGGATATCAAAGGCATGACTGAAGGCTATGGCCTTGCTGATGCTATTGAAATGGCAAGGGATTACATCGCCGGGTATTGCTGCGAATTGCCTGACGAGGAAATCCCAAAAGCCAGCAGCACAAACGATATCAAAATATCCGATGGGTTGTTTAAAGATGAGGGAGAATCCTTTATTTCTCTGGTAGATACGGATCTGGATTCTTACCGCAGGAAAATGGAAAAACGAGCTGTAAGAAGGAATGTCAGTATCCCAAGCTGGCTGGATAAGGAAGCAGAAAAAGCACAGTTGAACTTTTCAAGAGTACTTCAGGAAGCACTGATGCAGAAACTGAATATTGAATAACCTGCAATACAGAAGCAGGAGGGGCGATTGTCCATCCTGCTTCTGTTGTCTGAAAGGAGGACACAGAAATGGAGCTGGAAAACCTGAACGGACATGAGACAAATGTATATAATCTGCAGGGATTTACTCCTGAAGTAGTGGATGAATCATACCTGAAAAAACTGGGAGTCAAGGCATGTCCTTCCGATGAAACCCTGGCGGGGCTGAAAAAGGGATCGGAGCTGTTTATCAAGAGACTTGCCGAAGGCACGGTGATTCCCAGACCCCGGCTGACCATGAAGGAGATCGATCTGGATTCTCCTGTGGAGATTCACAATTATACGGGGAAATGTCCTACGCTGACCTATGAGATCAATCCGGTGAAGGGATGCAACGTGGGATGCATGTACTGTCTGGTGACGGATGGAGTTCATGAAAACGAACTGGAAGCGTATACCAATTATCCGGAATATATCGGGAAATTCCTTGAGGAACATTACGCAGAGCAGCATTACTATTATTTTTCGCCCAAGACGGAGGCTCTTCAGGAGCCGACTCTGCAGACCGGCATCGCCCACCGGATTCTGAAGGAGTTTATCCGGCACTATGAAAAACATCCGGATTCCAGAGCAAGACTTTTCATTGCTTCCAAAGCCGGTGACAGGCAGCTTCGGTACTCCTTTGAAGGAGAGAGCATTCTGGATCTGTTTGTCCGCCTGAAGGATAAGATGCAGTTCAACACCAGCGTTTCGATTATGCCCGGAGAGTTCCGCAGCATCATCGAACCCTACGCGGCAACTCTGGAGGAAAGGATGAAGGCGGTCCGCCTGTGCCAGGAGAACGGCATTATGGCGAATTCGGCTTTGATTCAGCCTATTGTCGTCCCTTATCTGACGACGGAACACATGACAGAGTTTTTCGGCATGCTGTCAGAGAACGGGATTGTCAATTACAAACCGGAATTTCTCACCGCCTGTATGGAAAATCTTGCGATGCTGGGACAGATCCTGGGGTATTATGACAAGGAAATGGAGAAGGAGCTCTATGAGTTCTATATTGCGCCGGAGAACGCGGATCACCGGAAGCAGAGAGGCCGGACAGCGCCGAACCGTTCGGACAGTATCCATTATATCCGGAGAATGATGGAGATTACGGAGCCGATGGGGATGAGCATCAGTATCTGCTACTGGGTCCGTCAGCAGCTCGGGATCTCCGAAGAGATGATTCCCATTATCAACCGGAATGGCTTCCAGTGCCTGGGATATCAGTCCAGGCTCTTTGCACAGTGAGCGCCGCTGACAGTCTGGCAGGGAAATACTGCCGGCTCTTTGCTTCCCTTCATCCGGCAAAGCTCCCGTATTACCGTTCCTGGTGCCATGAGGCTCCCATGCTGGTTACCCCGGACAGAGATAATGAGCTTCATGAGGTTCAGCGGGTTCTGTACAAATGCTGCGCCTTCTATGCCGGTCATTACATGGATTATCTGGACAGGATTCCGTATGATGACAAAATCCTTGCGATTCTGGAGGAATGCCGGGAAATTCCTTTCCGGGCGGGAACCTTCCGCCCGGATTACCTGATCTGTACAGACGGGTCGCTGAGGGTTTGCGAGATCACTTCCCGCTTTTTTGCCAATGGCTATTTTCTGTCTTTCTTTATGGAGCATGCGGGGATGGTATTTGCGGAAGAAGCAGGGGTGACGGATTACCGGTCTTATTTTGAAGAAATGCTGGAATATTTTGCGGGAATGCTGGGAACCAGAAAAAAGCTGTGCGTGCTCAAAAGCGCGGACAAATCTGATTCGATACCGTTGTATGTGCCGTTTTACCAGGCGCTGGGCGCGGAAGCCGTGGTTCTGGAAGCGGAGGAGGTGGAACAGCATACGGAGGAACTGAAGGACAGCCTGGTGGTCAGCGCGCTGAATCAGAAGGACCTTCTGGGGTATTCGATGGATACCCTGAAACGGATTGCGGACAGCGGCTGCCGGAATGATTTCAGAACCGTATTTCTTCTGCATGATAAGCGGTTTTTCAGTCTGTTTCACGAGAAAAGCTTTACGGACCGGTGCCTTACTCCGCAGGAGACGGAGTTCCTGAAAGCTCATACGGTGGAAACCTTTGTTTTCGGAGAAAGGCCGCAGATATGGGAAAAGGCCCGAAGCCGGAAGGAAGGATATATCCTGAAGCACCACTGGCTGGGAAAAAGCGAAAAGGTCTATGCAGGATGCCTCACTTCCCCGGAGGAATGGGAAGCGCTGTTTGAAGAGGGGCAGGTCCGGGAAATGATTCTTCAGCCCTTCATGCCCCAGAGAACCTTCCGGGCGTTGTGCCGGTCACAGATGGTGGAGGACTATATCGCGGGGACGATCCTCTGTTTAGATGAGAGATATTTTGGGACGGGCCTGTTCAGAACCTCCAGCCGTCCGGTGATCAACCAGACAGACGCGCACAAGGCTGCGCAGCTTATGAGCAGTCAGAGGGAGCGCTTTGGGGCGGTTCATCTTCTGTGATCAGGCTTTATGAACAGTGCATAAGTACCGATGCTTGCGGATGGCCATTTCCAAGGCCATGCGCCCTTCACGCGAATTCCTGTTCGATTGATGCGTCTATCCTGGTTACCCTTCGCGATGATATACCGCCCGGATATCCGGATCGGGATTCCGGTCCGGATCATGAGCTCTGTCTTTTGAGAAACCGCCTTTTTTCTGCTGTGAAAACCAGGCTCTGATCAGCTTTTTCAGCGTATAACCGGATTTGCCGGTTTTTCTCTCCCGGTGCTCTGTGGGGACGCCGGCCACCCTGACCCCCTGGCTCATGAGAAAGCCTCCGATAAAAGGAGAGCTGCTGTGGTACTCCCGGAGCATCTGCATGGCCAGGCGGCTTATGGCGAAAAAACTGGTAATCCGGATGTCCTTCGGCTTGATTCCCCGCAGGTTCATGGTCTGATCGGTAAACCGGCTTCCCATCCTCCGCCAGAGAGCTTCTTTCTGAAACGGGAACTGGGCATATACCAGGTCATATCCCTCCCGGATTTTTCTGACCAGGGGAAAGATCCCCTCCGCCGGATGCTGGCCGTCATCGTCCATGAAGATACTGATTTCCCCGTCTGCAAAGCACAGGCCCGCCAGCCTGGCCTGTGCCTGACCGTAGTTCCCGGCCAGATCGATGCCCCAGATGCTGCTGTCTTTTCCGCAGATCCGCCGGATGACATCGGATGTGCCGTCCGTAGATCCGTCATTGACGAGGATGATCTGGCAGGAATAGCCCTCCTGACGGAGAAATTCTTTTTTCACTAAGGAAACGGAATGCTCCAGGAACTGTTCGGAACAATAACAGGGAATGATGACAGAAATCAGACAGGAATCCATGGCTGGCCTTTCAGAAAAAAAGGTTGACAACGACAGGCGAATGTGATAAATTACAAAAGTCGCGTGAAGATCTTGAGATCAGCGATTGAATGCAGGAGTGGCGGAATTGGCAGACGCGCAGGCTTCAGGTGCCTGTGGTCGCAAGATCGTGTGGGTTCAAGTCCCATCTCCTGC
>CACZQU010000534.1 GCA_902783305.1 uncultured Lachnospiraceae bacterium
GACCATCGCGGGTCTTGTGGCGCAGACAGCCGGACTGACCTTGAAGCTCCCTCCGGGTTACAACAACAGGATGTCAAAATATGAAACTTTTCTTCCTGGAGTGATTTCCCTTGGTGAAATCCTGGAGAAGGAAGGTTATCATAACTATTTTATGGCCGGCTCCGATTTTTCCTTTGGAGGAAGAAGAAAGTATTTCACTCAGCACGGAAACTATGAAGTTCTGGATTATCTGTGGGCAAAGAGAACCGGGAGGATCGAAGAGGATTACAAGGTCTTCTGGGGGTTTGAGGACGAAAAGCTGTTTTCCTTTGCCAGGGAGGTGCTGCCGGAAATCGCCGCTTCACAGGAACCGTTCAATTTCTCTCTGCTGACCGTGGATACCCATGCTCCCAACGGGTATGTCTGTGAACTGTGCGGGGACAGGTATCCTGCCCAGTATGCGAATGTATGGTCCTGTGCTTCGGCACAGATCGGAGCATTTGTGGACTGGCTGAAGGAACAGGATTTTTACAAGGATACCGTGGTATACATCTGCGGGGATCATCTGAGCATGAACCGCACGTTCTATGGGATGGATACGGAGGACGATTACCTCGGGGAATGTAAGAGGAAGGTATATAATGCCATTCTCAACGCGGCAGCAGCTCCGGTGAGGGAGGAGAACCGGCGGTTTATGACGGTGGACATGTTTCCTACTGTGCTGGGAGCTCTGGGCGTGAAGATAGAGAACGAGAGACTTGGTCTGGGGACGAATCTTTTTTCCGCGGAAGAAACACTTTCGGAGAAATATGGATATGAGGCACTGTTCGCTGAGCTGAAGAAAAAGTCAGAGTTTTATAATCAGGAGCTGCTTTTTCCCTCAGACGGGGAATGACAGCTGCATGCCGCCTTGAAGCGGCAGACGGACTTATGAGATCCAGCACGCCCCTATATTCGTATGGAGTGGGGGAGGGGCCCCATGGAATATGAATATAGGGGCAGGACCCGGGGAGCGCGAAGCGCGGAACAATCCGTAGGAGTCATATTGCACTGCAATCATTTATACAGGATGAGACCAGTTTCAGAGCGGTCGGGTTCTTACCCATAGATAATGGTCATTTACTAAGGAGAGGGGCAATCATGGAAATCAATTTCACGGAAGCGGCAGGCCAGCTCTTTCCGGGAGCGCTTGCTTATATCGTGTCAGTGAAGCTGTCGGGAAAGGAAAGGAGAGGCTGGTTTGACGCATTGATGGAATGGGCAGTATATTCCTGGCTGATCCGTTTTGCGCTGAACGCTTTTCCCCGGTTTGTGCAGGCGGGTGAGACGCCGGTTTCCATTACCGGTATGCTGGCGGGTGATACTTTATCCTTTGCCGTCATCGTTCTTCTGGCACTGCTGGCCGGTACGGCAGGGGCTTTTCTCCAGCGCGCTCAGGTCAGCGCCCGGATTGATCAGGTAAAGGAAGGGCGATGGGATCGAATGAGCGTCGGAAAGAAGAAGACCGCGAAAGCGGTGCTCTGGCTGGCCGGCCTGGCATTGGTCATGACGTTGATTTCCCTCCCGCGTATTGCCGAGTTGAGAGAGCAGTCCCGGGAGTCCTTATACAAGGAAACGGCAAAAAGCCTCTTTTCCGAGGTGAAGGAAACCGTGGCCGAGATGGACAGGGAAGGAAAAGATCCGGATGCCTTCGGTGACCTGGAGATAAACGGGATTTCCATCCGGCAGGTGAATTCTGACCAGAGATGGGTCAAGGGGACGGGAAAGCCGGGGTATGAAGCGGTCTATATGGTGGATCAGAACGGAGATCTGGTGTATTTCAGCTTCCGGGACGAGGAACGGGCTTCCACGTGGAGCGGCCCGACGAAGGATGAAAGCTTCTTGGAAAAAAATGGCAGGTGGAATGGTGGAAATGGATATGGTTGGACAGGCTACAGGATTTCCTGACAGAAGGTTCCGGCAGATACTGTATTTTGCATTGTCGGTGGTTTTTCTCGGACTGATGGTGAGAGGACCTCTGAGCGAGCGGGAGAAAGCTGTTTCCGGTGAC
>CACZQU010000535.1 GCA_902783305.1 uncultured Lachnospiraceae bacterium
ATACGAATATAGGGGCGTGCAAAGAATCCATCGCTCCACTTGCGAGCAAGCTCGCAGTGGAGCATGGCTTTTTGCACTGGAGTCATTGATTATTTCTCCAGAATCCATTTTCCCTGTCTCATCCAGCTTCCTTTCCGGTAATACAGGATCAGTGCGATATCCGTCACTGCCCAGGATGCAGGATAGCAGTAGCACAGAACCGGGAGGGTATGGAAGAAGCGGAAGGCGGTAAATATCCACACGATCCGGAACAGGCAGATGCCTAAGCCTATAATTGCGACTGGCCGCACTGCATCACCTGCGCCGCGAAGGACAGCGGACAAAACCTCGATGATGGACCACGTAAAGTAAAACGGGACGAAATAAGACATCATTTCATAAGTTGTCCGGATCACCTCCGGGTCATGCGTCAGAATCCTCAGAACCGGTTTGCCCGCCACCATGATCAGTGTGCTTAATACGATGGAAATCGTAAAGGACAGAATCATTCCCTGCCGTACGCAGTCCTTCAGGCGGTCCTTCTTACCGGCACCCATATTCTGTCCGACAAAGCTGGTGATCGCTGTACCCAGGGCATTGCTGACCGCCCAGTAGATTCCGTCCGTTTTGGAGGTCATCGTCCAGGAAGCTACTGCCACCGTCCCCAGGGAATTCACGCCGATCTGTACAATCATGTTGGAAACGCCATACATCGAGTTCTGCATTCCGGAGGGTATTCCCAGACGAAACATATTGGAAAGGTATACGCCGCTGAGCTTCAGCTCCCTGAAGCTCAGCCGGTAGGGCTCTGTCGTGTGAGTCAGCTTGTATGTGAGCAGGGACATATTGGCAGCCTGTGCCGTCACCGTCGCCACACCGACACCGGCAATTCCCCAGTGAAAGAAAACCACAAAGACCACATCCAGCACGATATTCACAAGACAGCCGATCAGCATGAAAAGAAAGGGGCTGAAGGAATCGCCGACCGACCGCAGCATGTTGGACTCCATATTTAAGAGAAGGACAAAGGGAACACCGAGAAAGTAAATCCTCAGATACAGGACAGAACCCTGCATGGTATCCGCCGGGGTCTGAAGGAGACGGAGCATAAATGGCGAAGCACATAGCCCGATTCCCATCAGAATGACTCCCAGCACCGCAAAGACGGCCATGGCATTTCCGGCAGCCATGCGGACATCCTCCGGCCGCCCTGCTCCATATACCTGGGCAATCACGACAGAGGCGCCTGCCGTTGTCGCGACAAAAAAGCCGATCAGAAGATTGATGATCTGCGCCGAACTGCCTCCTACACTGGCCAGCGCTACCGTACCGACAAACCGGCCGACAATCAGTCCGTCCACCGTATTATAGAGCTGCTGGATACAGGTGCCTGCTGCAATCGGCAGGAAGAAAAGGATCAGACGCTTCCACACTACCCCGGTGGTCAGGTCTTTTGCAGCGTGATGTTCTCTCATAGCTCATTGCCTCTCTTATTTCCGCTTTCCAGATGATCAAACCACTTCAGGACAAAATCCGCGGCAGCCATGGACAGATCGGGTATTTCCCAGCTGGATCCGTTTATGATCAGATCGAACATGCTGGCGTCACCTCTTCTTTTTCCGGTCAGAATTTCCCGGGTATGGCTCCGGTTTTTATCGATCCGCCGGATATTGCGCAGAATATCCTTTTCCGTCAGACGCTGCTCCTCGGGCTTTTTTTTCTCGTATGCCATACATCGTGCCAGCCGGGAGGCCATGTCCGCGCAGACGCAGATCCGGAACGGATGGTATTCCTGCAGAATGACGTCGGCGTCCCGCCCGACAATCAGGCAGTCGTTGCCCGCCTGGGCGATCTCCCGGATGATCTCTCTCTGCCGTATCATAAGGTGCGTACGTGCTGCATGATCAAAGCCAAGATGGGAAAAGTGATTCCGCCAGGTCAGCTGGATATTCTGCCAGCCATGGTGGGAAAGCACGTACCGGACATGATCCGGATCCAATCCCTGTTCCTGTGCCAGCGTTTCAATGATTTCCTTGTCATAATAATCAAAGCCCAGCTGATCGGCAAGCCTTCTGCCGAGTTCCCGGCCTCCGCTTCCGAATTGCCGGCTTATGGTGACGATTCGCATGGTAATATTCCTCTCATTAGCAATAAAAGTGATATCGCAGCTCCCGTAATCCTGCCGCGAAGCCGGGTTTGCAGCTGCGGCAAAACTGGATGAAACGTTTGACGTTCATCACGTCATACCATACACAATCCGACATAAAAAATCAATCCGGTTTTTCTCTTTTCCCTCCCGTGCGATGAGGCGGTCTGGCGATGAACGGGAACCATTCAAAATGAGTACTTTAACCCACCGATCATCGTTTGATCAACCATGGGTAATATGGTATACTGTTCAAGAGTCTTTTATTTCACAATTTATGGAAGGGAAATGATTTTTTGAACCAGATGCACCTTCATTTCGATACCGCTGCGAGAGATATGACAAAGGGATCGATTACCGGGCAGCTTATACTGTTTGCGCTGCCTTTAATGGTCGGAAATATCTTTCAGATGCTGTACAACACGGTTGATGTTATTGTCGTGGGGAATTTTGTCGGCAAGGAAGCACTGGCTGCCGTCGGTTCCACCACCGTGATCGTCAATATGCTGGTTTTCTTTTTCAATGGGTTTTCCGTTGGCGCGGGGGTGGTGATCAGTCATCATTTTGGTGCCGGAAACCTGAAAAGTCTTCACGAATCCGTGGAGACGACGATCAGTGCTACCTTTGGCTTCTGCATTCTTTTTACCATCATCGGGATAATGGGAGTGAAACCGATGCTGAGGCTGATGGCTACACCGGAGGATGTGTTCGCCGATGCAGTGACTTATCTGACGATCTATTTCTGGGGGATTTCGGGTCTTCTCATCTACAATATGGGCAGCGGGATCCTGAGGGCAGTCGGGAATACCGTTCTTCCCCTTCTGTTTCTGGTTCTGACGAGTGTGCTCAATATCATACTGGATCTTGTATTTGTCCTTGTTTTCCATGGCGGCATAGCCGGGGTTGCCTATGCCACGATCCTTTCCCAGTTTATTTCTGCTGTCCTGACTCTGATCCTGCTCACCCGGTCACGGGAGGTATACCGGCTGGTCTGGCGTGATCTGCGGATTGACAGAGGGATTCTGAAACGAATCTTTGCTGTGGGGCTTCCTGCCGGCATTCAGTCGGTTATTACGGCTTTCTCCAATGTATTTGTCCAGTCCTATGTGAACTTCTTTGGTTCGGACTGTATGGCCGGCTGGAGCTGCTACAACAAGCTGGATCAGTTTATCATGCTTCCGATGCAAAGCATGGCAAATGCCGCGACATCCTTTGTCAGCCAGAATATCGGAGCCGGAAAGGAGAATCGGGCGGATCAGGGAACAGCCTGCGCCATCACGTTGTCTTTGATTGTGACAGGGACCATTGCCGTCAGCCTGTTTCTGTTTTCCGATCAGGCCGTAGGCCTTTTCACCAGGGAGAGCGTGGTCATCGCTTATGGCCGTCTGTTTATCCGTGCAAATATCTTTTTCCTTCTGATGAACTGTGTCAACCATGTGCTGGCAGGCGCGCTGAGGGGAAGAGGAGATGCCCGCGGACCGATGGTCATCATGCTGCTTTCCTTTGTAGCCATCCGCCAAGTTTATCTGTATGTGGTGACTCATTTTGTGGCAAATACTCCGTTTCTCGTCGGATTTGGATATCCGGTAGGGTGGATCAGCTGCTGTATTCTGGAGACAATCTATTACAGGAGAAAATGGAGTGGAAAAGCTCTGATGCAGAGCAGCGGCGCCTGAGGGATAATCTGAGGGTAACCAGGGAAACCGCTTGCGATCGGACTTGAAATACGGCCGAAGATCCCGCTTTTGCTGTTTTTGAGCGGAAAATTCCTTGACTATTATACGGTGAAGCAATAAAATAGTAACGTGCAGGCAGTTTTTGTCTGAAACAGAAACCATAAAATATTACGGAGGTGTATTTATGAAGAAGAGAATTCTCGCGATCGCAATGGCAGCAAGCATGGTGCTGGGAGCATCTACAGCCGCAATGGCCGCGGATAAGCTGACCCTCGGCACAGGCGGAACGACCGGTACCTATTATGCCATCGGCGGTGTAATGGCAACCGTTCTGAATCCGGTTTTGAAGGAATCCAGCCTGACCGTGACATCCACAGGTGCTTCCAAGGCAAACATTCAGCTTGTTGATATGGGAGAAGCCGATCTGGCTGTCGTCCAGAACGACGTAATGTATTACGCCTATACCGGAACCGATCTGTTTGAGGATGAGGGTGCGTATGACACCTTTTCAACCGTGGCCGGACTGTATGATGAGACAGTACAGATTGTAACCTGCGACAGCTCAATCGCGAGTGTAGCTGATCTGAAGGGCAAGACAGTGTCTGTCGGCGACGCAGGATCCGGTACCGAATTTAATGCAGAGCAGATACTCGGGGTCTATGATCTGACCTTTGATGATATTAACGTGGTCAACGCTTCCTTTGGTGATTCCGCGGACAGCCTGAAGGACGGAAAGATCGATGCAGCCTTCATCGTTGCCGGTGCTCCTACCACAGCAGTTGTCGATCTGGCTACCACCAAGGATGTCAGCCTGGTTCAGCTGGATGAGGAGCATATCGGGAAGCTTCAGGAAACCTATGATTTCTATACCAAGACGGTGATCCCGGCCGGCACCTACAGCGGAGTTGAAGAGGATGCCACCACAGTTTCCGTCCGCGCGACCCTTATCGCTTCAAACGATGTCAGCGAGGATGCTGTGTATGAGCTTCTGGCGGCTATGTTTGACAATCAGGAGGATCTGATCGCCGGACATGCGAAATTTGAGTTCCTTAATCTTGAGGATGCGGTGAAGGGTATCAGTGTACCGTTCCACCCGGGCGCTGTAAAGTACTTCGGGGAGCAGGGCATCGAGATTGAGTAAACAAAGTGCCGGAAGTGATCTGAGCTCAAAAGCACTTTATATCGCGGCAGTCGTGATCCTGGCTTTGGCGGTTCTGACTGCCGCGTTTGTGTACCATCACGCCGGCGGTTATCTGGTTCTGTCATCTGAGAAAACCGGTTCGGTCTACGCCCGCTATAAGGTTCACAATTCAGATACCTTCAGCATTGGATTTATCCATTCGGTCAACAAGAGCCCTGTCACGGATTATTATGAAATCAGGAAGGACGGAATCTATGTCGTGAAGACGGTATACTACGGCTTTGGCGCCGGTGTCCAGACAGAGCTTGAGGAGGGACAGACACTGGAATACGGAAAAGACGGGAGTATGATCATTTCAGGATTTGACCGCAGGATGGACGATCTGGTCTATTTTGTCGGAACCGTATCCGATCACACACTCACGCTGGAGAGCGGGCAGCAGATCAGTCTTCGGACGCTTTGCGGAAAAAACGCGATGGTGAGGATTTCCCTTGAACGATGACGTTTTCCCTTACCAGCTGTCCCTGACAGATAACAAGGATCAGTTTGACGCTGACCGAAAAGCAGAAAAAAGAGGTTTAGTATGAAAGACAACAAAGAGAAGGATTTCCAGAACACATCTTCAGCTGAAGATCCGTCTGTCGGAACGGCTTCGGATGTCGAGGAGCTGATGAAAAAATATGACCGTGAGTCCAACGTAAGGCCGTGGGAAGGAATCCCGGCCATCGTGATCAAGGTCCTGCTGGCTGCGTTTTCCGTGTTTATGATTTATATGAACCTTTTCGCGGTATGGGACGAGAGAATCAGACGCCCGCTCTTTCTCGGGGTTGTTGTTCTGTTTGTCTTTATCCTGTACCCGGCACAAAAATCAGGCGGAAGACCTCAGAAGGTCAACCGGATTCCTTTTTATGATATCATCCTTGCTGTGGTCGGATCCGGATGTTATTTCTATTTTGTTGCCTGCAGCAAGACGATCATCAAACGCGGTATCCGTATCTCGGATCTGGAGGTATGGCTTGGTGTCATCGGTATCCTGATCCTTGCGGAATGCTGCCGCAGGGTGACTGGCATTCCGATTATTGTCGTAGCAGGCTGCTTTGTGCTTTATGCATTTGCGGCGGGCAAGTCTCTGAAATATATTATTTATAATCTGTTTTATACAACAGAAGGCGTTATCGGTACGCCGATCGGAGTCTGCAGTACTTATATAGTGCTGTTTATCATATTCGGAGCATTTCTGGAATCTACCGGAATCTCGGATTTTTTCATCGCATGCGCGAACAGTCTTGCCGGCTTTGCTTCGGGCGGACCGGCCAAGGTGGCCGTTATCTCCTCAGCCTTATGCGGCATGGTTTCCGGCTCTTCCGTCGGGAATACGGTCACGACCGGTTCGGTCACGATTCCGATGATGAAAAAAACCGGATATCCTGGCGAATTCGCCGGTGCCGTTGAAGCGGCGGCTTCAACCGGCGGGCAGATTATGCCTCCGATCATGGGCGCGGCTGCTTTTCTGATGGCAGAAATGGTCGGCGTTCCTTATTCGCAGATTGTGATCAAGGCGATCCTGCCGGCAGTACTGTACTTCACCGGCATTTTCCTGATGGTTCACCTGAGGGCAAAGCGGCTTGGGCTGCATGGGATTCCGAAGGAACAGCTGCCGAAGGCGAAAACTCTCCTTCCGAAGATCTACCTGCTGATCCCACTGGTGGCACTTGTTTATCTGATCACTTCCGGCTATACCATGAGCAGGGCGGCGATCATCGCTACCCTTTTGTGTATTGTGGTCAGCATGTTCAACAAGGAACATCGCATGACCCCCAGAAAGTTCCTGGATGCACTGGAAACCGGAGCAAAGAATACGCTCGGCATTGCTGTCGCCTGCGGTATCGCCGGCATTATCGCCGGAGTTGTGACGATGACCGGTCTGGGACAGGTGTTCATTGACGTCATCGTATCCATTTCCCATGGAAACATGCTTATTGCGCTGATCTTTACGATGCTTTGCTGCATCGTTCTGGGTATGGGGGTACCGACGACAGCAACCTATATTATTATGGCGACCACCTGTGCACCGATCCTGACCACCGGTATGGGACTGAATGCAATCTGCGCCAGCATGTTTGTATTTTATTTCGGAATTGTAGCGGATATCACGCCTCCTGTGGCACTGGCGGCTTATGCGGGCTCCGCGATCGCAAAGTCTGATCCCATGCGTACAGCGTTCAATGCTTCCAAGCTTGCTATCGGTGCGTTTCTGATCCCATACATATTCTGCCTGAATCCGGCTATGCTGTTGATCGAGACAAATGTTCCGGAATTCATTATGATCGCCATCACAAGCGTCATTGGCATGTATGCGATTTCCGCCGCGATCGAAGGATATATGACATCGGTGATTCATCCGGTCTTTCGGATCATCCTGGCTGCTGCCGGTCTGATGCTGATTTATCCGGGAATCGTTACGGATATTGCCGGAATTGCCATTACAGCCTTGATCTTTGTCATTCAGATGGGGAAAAGGAATCGTGCAGTTTCAGCCTGACATCCGGCTGATCCTGTCAATATAGCTGAAGGAGAGAGAAGATAATGGTTATTACAATCAGCAGAGAGTATGCGGCATATGGATCAACGGTAGCAAGAGCGCTTTCACAAAGGCTTGGCATCGAATACTATGATGAGGATTTCATCCAGATGACCTCAAAAGAGAGTGGGTATTCTGAGGATGATGTCACCCGTGAGGGAGAATCGATGAGCGCAAGCACCAGGTTTATCAATTCCTTCTTAAGCACCACCGCGTACAACAGCTCCTATGATGAGATCTTTCAGGCTCAGCGGAGGGTGATCCTGGAGCTGGCAAAGAAGCCTTGCATTATGGTTGGACGATGCTCAAACTTCATTCTGAGAGAGGAAGGGATTAAATCATTCGATGTTTTTCTGCATGCAGACCATACGTTTCGCAGAGCACATGCGCTGGAGCTGAATGAAAACGGAAAGATGGACATCGACAGATATATCGACCGGTGCGATCACTGGAGAAAGACGTATTATCATACCTATACCGGTCATGAAATGGGAAATTATCATGATTATCATCTGATTGTTGATATCGGACGGATCGGTGTGGAAAAAACCGTAGACCTTCTGGTCAGTCTGATCGGAGATGTGAACGAAAACTGAGGCTGGAGGACGATATCCTTACGATGTGGTCAGAGACTGGCAGCAGAGGAATATTCTCTGAAAAAGGGAGGGAAACAAGGATTCAAGGTTTCCTTCCCTTTTTCTTTTCCGTATTCAGGCCGCCTGAAGATAAAGCTTTGCCTGCTGCAGTCTTTTGCAGAACTGATTATAGAAATCCTCTTCCTGTGCAAATCCCTTAGTGTAAAACAGCTTCAGGATATACAGAAAAGCATCCCGGCGGGTTGCCTCGTCCACTGCAGCCAGCTGTGCAGGAACCGCCCGGATAAAGCTGTGCCAGTCATTGATGAAATCATCATATCTTTCCGGCTCAGGCATATCGATCCACTGCCGCACTCTCACCTTGTAACGGTTCTTTGCGCTGCATTCTCCCGTCTGCAGGATATAAGAGAAGGTTCCATCATGATAATATCTGCCGAGAGGAAAAATCCTGCAGATGCCCGGACGCAGAGGATGGATGGAGCACCGGCCCTGGGCATTCAGAAACACAC
>CACZQU010000536.1 GCA_902783305.1 uncultured Lachnospiraceae bacterium
ACTCATGAGTGAAACTCCTTGTCTATGGCCCTCCGGCAAAAAAGCTGAGAACGGAGCCTGAAGTCCTGATCTCAGATCTTCGGAAGAATCTTTTCCACATCGGCATGAGGACGCGGAATCACATGAGTCGCTACCAGTTCTCCCAGTCTGGAGGCTGCGGCACTGCCGCTTTCGACAGCTGCCTTCACCGCGCCGACATCCCCGCGGACCATGACGGTCACGAGTCCGGATCCGATCTTCTCCGTTCCGATCAGAACCACCTCTGCTGCTTTTGTCATCTGGTCTGCCGCTTCGATCGCCGCGGTCAGTCCTCTGGTTTCCACCATCCCTAACGCTTCCATTGCCATAATATCTGTCCTCCGTTTTTTCTTGCTGACTGAAAAACCCGTTACTGTTTCAGCCAGATTCTTCTCCTTTTACAAGGGGCTGATAGTGCACAAATTCCATTATCGTTTATCCAAAGCGCTGATTTTCAGCATCCGCTCCGTACCGTCCTCCGGATTGGGGATCACGTGATGCTGTACCACGCCTGTCATGCTTTCTGCCACCTCGATCCCGGCGTTCACTGCTGCCGTTACGTCGGAAACCGTTCCCCTGAATTTGATGCAGACCAGGAGCGGTACCGGAAGGCTGTCCGCATTCGCCGGTTTGTTTTTGTCAAAAACCTCCAGCGTCACATTTGCCGCCTTGCAGCCTGCATCCGCCGCCACAAAGGCAGTGGCAAGTCCATATACCTCGAGGATTCCTACCGCCTGCGCCATTTATCGCTCCTTTCTTTTGCTCCTAGTGGTTATTGGTGGAGCCGTCCAGGGCAACATTGGTGATGGCTACTTTAAGGCCCTTCTGTGCAAGGGCAAACTCGTGAGCTTCATTGATCTTTTCGAGCGGGAAGCAGTCCGTGATCAGCTCTGTCACCGGCAGGCCGATCGCCTTTGCCCTCTTCAGGAAGTCAAATGTAGTCATATAATCCCTCAGGGTATATACCCAGCTGCCCACCAGATTGATCTCCTTGGCACAAAGATCAAAGTGAGGATTGATCGTCGCTTCCCCGTTGTTGATGAAGAAGCCAAGCTCACAAAGACCGCCGCCGTTGCGGATAAAATGATAGATATTGGAATGCGCTGCAGGAGAGCCGGTGCATTGGAACGCGAAGTCGGCCAGATGACCGCCGAAGGATTCCCTGACCGCGCCCGAGAGGGCATCAATTCCTTTATGATTCATAAAGTTCACCGTCTGATCCGCCCCCATCTTTTTCGCGAAGGCCAGCCGCTGTTCATTTCCGTCTACCGCGGTGATATTGTTGATTCCCAGTGTCCGCAGCACAGCAATGCAAAGAAGACCGATCGGTCCGCAGCCCTGTACTGCCACGCGGCTGTTGAAGCGGAGGATTCCCGTAGTCTTGGCACGCTCTACGGCATGGACCAGAACAGCCGCCGGCTCGATCAGGATCCGGGATTTGAGATCCATATCACTGACATTGAAATATGTCGAACCGCGGGATCCTTTGATCAGGATGTAATCGGCAAACCATCCGTTGAGGTGGATGTCGTCATCCGGAAGAAGGCCGTATACATCGGCCGCGCCGACATTCTGTTTGTTCAGGTCAAACATTGTGATCTCCGGGTCGTCCTGAAAGATCATGCAGGTAACCAGCTTGTCTCCGACCTTCAGCGGCTTGCCGGCGCTGTCCTTTTTCACATTTCTGCCCAGCTTCACCACGGTTCCGGTACCTTCATGTCCGAGAGCGACGGGGATCAGGCCGAAGGGATCCTTTTTAAACTCATGCTGATCTGTCCCGCAGATGCCTGTGCCCTCCACCTTGACCAGGATATCGTCATCTCCCACCTCGGGAATCGGATATTCCTTTACCTCAAAATGGCCAAGGGCAGTCAGCATCGCCACGTGGGCTGTCTTTGGAACCTCGCCGGCACCGCCGGCGGTTTCCGGCCCGGCACTGTCTGCCATACCGGCGAGCACCTGTTTGACGATTTCTTCTATATTCACACTATTGATATCCATTGCGTCACTCCTTTTACCATCCTCGCGCCGACAACTGAGAGGACTGTATTGAAACTCACAAAATGTCAGCGTATGCACAGGCTGTCTGACATCACGCACCGTCTTCTCTTGGTAAACGCCTGGGCACTGGTCAGGCCCTCCCCGGTACGGCTGGCGATGGTGAAGGTGCAGAAGCCTTCGCCTCCAAATCCGATCGCAGCATAGGAGGGTCCGTTCTTGACAAGGATTGCCGTGTCAATCGCTTTGGCGTATTTTGTGATATGATCCACGTTTTTGGAATGGATATGGGCGGAATGGCGGTTGCCATGCTCAAGCCACACCGCCTGTTCGACGGCATCGTCGAAATCCTTTGCCCGGACCACTCCCAGGATGGGCATCATCAGCTCCGTGCTGATCAGCGGATGCTCCTTCGGTCCTTCAAACACGATGCAGCGGATATTGACAGGCGCATCCACTCCGATCATGGACAGAAGGGTCCTGGCATCCCGACCGACGCATTTGCGGTTCAGCCTGCCTCCGGGAATACATACCTGAATCAGCTTGTCCTGCTCCTCCTTTGACGCCAGATAGCAGTCATTTTCCGTCAGCAGATAATCCATCAGCTCGTCCGCGATGGAGGCAACAGCTACGATCTCCTTCTCCGCGATACAGGGCAGATTATTGTCAAAGGTACAGCCGTTTACGATATCCCTGGCTGCCTTTCGCACGTCCGCAGTTTCATCCACTAACGCCGGGGGATTTCCCGCGCCGGCGCCTATCCCTCTCCTGCCGGAGGAAAGGACAGCCGTCACGACGCCAGGACCTCCCGTGGCAGCGATCAGCTGGATCGCCGGATGCTTCATCATGATTGCGCTGGTATCCATCGTCGGCTTTTCCACGGTACAGGCTACATTGTCCGGACCGCCGGCGGCAAGCGACGCTTCGTTGACAAGATTGATGGCATATATGGATGTCTTGATCGCGGCGGGATGCGGGTTGAATACAACGGTATTGCCTCCTGCAATCATCCCGATGGAATTGCACAGAACCGTCTCGCTGGGATTGGTGCAGGGGGTAATCGCGCCGATGACGCCAAAGGGTCCCATTTCCACCAGTGTCAGACCACGGTCGCCGGACCAGGCCTGCGTCTTGATATCCTCCGTACCCGGAGTCTTATCCGCCACCAGATGGTGCTTGAGAATCTTGTCTCCGACATTTCCCATTCCTGTCTCGTCCACGCCCATCCGGGCGAGGATCTCTGCATTGTCCCGGATCGATCTGCGGATCTCGGAAATGATCTTTTCCCTCTGATCCATGGTCATGCGCCGGACCACCTCGTCCGCTTTCCGGGCTGCCTCGATGGCGTCATTCATATCTGAAAAAATCCCGTGTTTTCCGGATGGAGCCTGGGCAATCTGGATTTTTGCCATGACTTCCTGTACAATTTCCTGTACTTTTTTTTCGTCTACCGGCATTGCGCATAGCCTCCTTTAGCTGATTACTGTTTCAGGGCAGCCATGACCTGCTTCGTAATCCTGGCTACCAGCTCCTGATCCGCCTCAGTGGAAGAACCATGGGCAGAGGAGCACTCACCGCCGCAGTTATGGCAGTTCATCCCATCCTTGTTCTGGCACAGGTTCGCCGGATGCTTCCCGGGAAGTCCCATCTGACGGCGGATCTGATAGAGCCTCTGAACCTGATCCTTGTCGAATTCCTTGGGTCCTCCGAGCATTTTGGACTGATAGAGAAGCTGTGCGTAAAACTCCACCGATTCCATCTTCAGATAAGCGGCAAGCAGGTCTACCGACCAGGTGAGGGCTCCATGGCTCTCCAGGAGAACCGCGTCAAAATGCTCCAGGAATGGCTCCACCGCGTCCGGAATCTCCATGGTGGAAGGTGTCCCGTAAGGAGCGATCGGTACGCAGCCAAGAGCGATCACCGCTTCGGGCATGATCGGCTGCGTAAGGGGAATGCCGGCAATGGCAAAGCTGGTGGCATACACGGGATGTGCATGGACGACAGAGCCGACATCAGGCCTTTTCTGATATACCCTCATATGCATCTTGATCTCGGAGGAGGGACGAAAGCCCGGATTCGCATGGATTACCTGACCGTTTTTGTCAATTTTGCAGATGTATTCCGGGGTCATGAAGCCTTTCGACACGCCGGTAGGAGTACACAGGAATTCATTCTCGCCCAGCTTCACAGAAATATTGCCGTCGTTGGCCGCTACCATGTTGCGGTCGTAAATCCTTTTTCCAATGTCGCAGATCTGTTTTTTGATTTCGTATTCGTTTACCATTGCGTCTCTCCTTCTGGGAAATGATCTTTATAAACTATCATGGCCGCTGCCGGCCTGGTTGCTGTGGTTGTCTGAAGCCTCCCTCTCCCAGGGAAGGACATCTCCTTCCTCCCGAAGGTAGTCAAGCAGAGCCCATACTCCCTCTCCTGCCGCCGAATCCACATGAAAGATCCTGCGGCAGCCTGCCAGCTCCAGCCACCTGTGGGCTCTCGCCGGATCCGCTCCCTTCTCATGAATCTTCGTCACAATGCCGATCACCTCCCGGTTGGCCTGGCTGGCACAGCAGGGGGGGAACAGGCAGTACGGCTCTGTCGCGCCGACAAGAAGCCCGACGACCTGAGCTTCATAAGAATAAAGCGCCAGGGCATGGGCAAGCCCTTTCGTCTGGGCATATTCCCCTGGTGTATCCACCACCACGTCAAAATGGCTGACATACTGGGTTTTGTGATAATGAATTTTCTCTCCGCGCAGTGCCTGGGTCAGAGTCGTCTTCCCGGCCTCGCTGCGCCCCATAAGCACGATCTTTCTCATCAGCGGATCTCCGGATAAATGCTGCTGCAGCGCCAGAGGAAAAGTCACGTACGCGTCACCGCGCAGACACTGAATCCCAGTGTCCCGTGAACATATTCCAGTACCGCCTCGACAGAAGCCTCCACTTCTGACACGGTTCCGGTAATAATCAGGCTCCCGCTGAAACGGTCAACGAAGCCCAGATCTGCTCCGGAAGACTTGATGGCGATGTCTCCCATAATAATCGCCGTTTCCGCAGGGCTGACCGTCATGATCCCGATCGCGCTGCGGGAATAATCCAGTGCCGGATCCAGTCCAAGCTTTGTATAAAGAATACGGTCAGGATTCGCGATAATATGGGCAAGAGAAACCTGCTTGCCCGGAACAAGCTCCTGGATAATCCTCTGCTTGCCCTCCGGTGAAAGATGATCGGTAAATCCCATATAGCTCCCCCCTGTCCTCAGGACAGATGCCAGAACGCATCCTTTCCATTCTTTTCCTGCTTACCCTATTATACCGGCTGTCTCCGGAGATGTCAACAAAAACAACACTGCCATTCTTCATTTTTATGTTGTTTTATGTTGGTTTTATTTGACAT
>CACZQU010000537.1 GCA_902783305.1 uncultured Lachnospiraceae bacterium
AGGATTCGCCGCTTCACGGATTCGAACAGTATCTTGCGCTGTTTTACCATCAGTTTAAGCATTTCTGAAATACTTGTCAAGCCTGGACACCGAGCTGAAAGGATGGTGCTTTACAATTCACGGTCTAACCATTCGCCCGCGCGTGGCTTTACGGTTAATCCATGAGTGGTAACAATGGCGCTGTACCAGTATTACCCACCAATTTCTTCCGGATCCCACACGAAATTCAGGCTTTCGTCAACGATCTCTCCTTCACTGATCTCTGCTTCCACAACTGCGTACAGAAGCGTGTCGACATCATTTTCCGGATCGTACTGACCCAGTACAGCATACTGCGTACTATCATCCCCCTCAAACTCATCCGGGGAAAAGCTGAAATGAAAGCCGTTATCGTCCTGTATGGCATCCTTTACTTCCATGGTCGTATAATAATTCTCAACTACCCAGTTCAGTCCATCCTTCTCATCCACATCCATCCAGAGCAAACCGTCATCCCCGACATAATCCGCGACAGTGGTGCCCTCTTCCGTAGATGAAGTATTCACAGATTCCGCTTCGCCGCTGCCTGCATCGTCAAACACACCCAGTCGGCTGCCGACAATATACATTAAAAACCAGACGACCACGAGGATCGGAAAGATCTTGAAGATGGTAACCATGAATTTCCTGTTTTCTTCCAACTCCTTTTTTTTTGATCTGTACTTCGTACTATTTACTCTCTACTTTGTACTTTCTCCTCTCTGCCATCTGCTGTCCGATAAAACTGAGGATCGATTTCATATTGCTGTCCGTACCGGAAGATTCCCCTCCATCCGGCGTATTATCCTTCTGAATCAGGAAGCTTGTTCCGCAATAGGGACATACCATGGTTTCTTTTGTGGTGTCTGCTTCCAGCTGTGCCCCGCACTGCGCACAGGTGACAGGAAGCATTTTCAGATTTCTGCTCAAAATATCCTTCCCCTTTCTCTATGTATGTCATCTGCCGTCTGGTCTGGCGACACAATATTTCTGATTACATTTCTATCAGTATAATCAAATTCAAAGCTATTGTAAAATCCTTTTTCAGCTTGACACTCCGTCCGGTTACTGGTAAGGTGAAGCCGAAATACAATCTTCCCGGATCGGAATATTCCATCGACAAGCAGTGCATGGTACCTGGACAAGGACCAGAAGACGATTGCCGATGAAAGGATAAGAAGGAAAAAACAATGGAAAAAACAATTCACAAATGGTATCGGCTGGACAATGCCGCTATCATTGTCCCCCCAACCGCAAGAGGGTCAGATACCCGTGTTTTTCGACTTGTCTGTGAACTGTCAGAAGATGTGGACCAGAAGATCCTGCAGGCGGCACTGGACGAAACGCTGGACGAATTTCCCCATCTGAATGTAGTTCTGCGGCAGGGTTTATTCTGGAATTATCTCGACGGCACCACGCTCCGCCCGGTCGTGGAGGAGGATCACCTTCCCGCCTGCGCACCGCTCTATCAGCCTGGCAAACGATCCCTTCTTTACCGTGTCAGTTACTTTGGGAAGCGGATCAACCTGGAAATGTTCCATGTTCTGGCGGACGGCACAGGGGCCTTTCTGATTCTGAAGCATCTGGTCGCAAATTACCTTTCCCGCCGCTATCAGCTCAACTACAGTCCAGACCCGGAAAGCCTTTCTTCCGCGGAAGAAAAAAACTCTGATGCTTTCCGGCAGTTTTATACAAAAGAAAAAAGCCGCGAACAGCTTAAGCAGATGACCGGGGTCCGGGCTTTTCAGATTCCGCAGGATCGGGACGGCGATATGCGCAATCACCTTCTGGAAGGAATCGTCTCCGCCAGGCAGTTTATCGCAGCTGCAAAGGAATTTCACACGACCGCGGGAATCTTTATGGTGACTCTTTATATCGAAGCAGTCCTCCAGATGATGCCCATGCGCAGCCGGAAATATCCCATAGTGATCAGCGTTCCTGTCAATCTCCGGCAGTTTTTTGCTTCCGCTACCACGCGGAATTTTTTCGGAGTCATCAATATCTCTTATCATGCCTCGGATTACGACGGGACGCTGGAAAGCATTTTCACCCATGTCCGGGATTCCTTTGAGAAACAGCTCACACAGGAACATATCCGCGATACCATGAACAGCTACTCTGCCCTGGCGCAGAATCCTGTTCTGAAGCTGATTCCCCTGGTCTTAAAGGACCGTGTTATTCAGTATTTCTCATCGAAGGCACTGCGCGGTACGACCAGTACCATGTCAAACCTGGGAAAAATAACCATACAGCCGGAGCTGGCACCTTATATTGACCACTTTTCCGCTTTCATGGCTACTGCCAACATACAGATCTGCGTGTCAACCTTCGGAGACAGGATGGTATTCGGGGTCGTTTCCGCTTACGATGAACATCAGGTTCTGCTCAATTTCTTCCGAAACCTCACCAGACGTGGAATTGATGTGGAGCTTGCGACCAATGATTACGATATCCATGAATAAACTTTCCGGGCGGTGGATCATCGGATTTTGTTTTGAACGATAGTATTATTCACGGCCGGTTCTGGTATGAGACCGGATTTGTCGGTGCAATCATGAAAAAAGAAACAGGTGAAAGCTTATGCAGTATTGTCAGAAATGTAATATTAAAATCCGTGGCAGCAAACGCTGCTGCCCGCTCTGTCAGGGAAAACTGACCGGTGAGACGAGCTCTCCCGCCTTTCCGGTTCTTCCCGAAAAGAAAGTCGGCCAGGTGACCTTCCTGCGCATCTGTGTTTTCACTGCGATTATAGCGGAAGTTATCCTTCTCGCCGTGTTCCGGCTGACGAATTACCAGGCCGGCTGGACAGGTATTGTCATGACCGCTGTCGTATTCGCTCTGATCGATATCATACTGGCGGTCTATTACCACGGCAATGCCCTGAAATTTACGGCCGTTGAATTTTTCGTCGCCATGCTGGCCGCCTGGCTGTGCGACAGACATTTTGGAAATACGGGATGGAGCCGGTCTTTTTTTATCCCTGTCGCTTTTATGTGTTATCCACTGGTCATTTTTCTGCTGGCAAAGGCTATGGATCGTTCGGCACAGGATATCATTATTTATCTGGTCATCGGAGCTCTGCTTTCCTTTATCCAGCTGATCCCTCTGCAGACAGGACGGACAGGCTTTCCTCTTCTGGCTGTGATCAGTATGTCTGTGTCAGCCGTCATTCTTGCCTTCCTGCTTGTCTTCCGTTTCCGCGCGCTTAAGGACGCTTCGTCCAAATACCTGAATACATGACTCCAGTGTAAAAAAACGGTTATTTCAGACGAGGAGGAATTATAAGAATTATGCCGATTATTCATCCGAAAGAAACCCTGTCCCAGGTGACTTCCAGTATTATTGAGCAGGCTGGAGATTTCATTGAACAGTCTGTGGGCAGTCATATAGAAAAAACCGGGCAGGAAGCGCCTCTTCTGGAGGGTGAGCCTGAACCCGGCAAATGGTATCGGATCCACCTGCAGGATGGTTTGTCCGGTGACGGATCCGAATACCATATTTACCTGAAAAAGGGCTCCCTGCCGGATCTGTGTATTTTTCTGTCCGGAGGCGGAATGGCATGGGACTCCTACTCCGCATCCCGGCCTGTGACCGGCGGCCGGATTGCGTCCGGGGAACCGAATTTCTACTGGAACAATCTCCGCCCCTTCACTCAGGTGATGAACATCAGGTTCGGGCTTACAGAAGCCGGAAACCCGCGAAATCCTTTTGATCAGTGGAACTTTATCGTTATCACCTACGCTACAGGTGATTTTCATCTGGGCAGAAGTACACTGTCATACTCTACCGAAGAGGGAAATCAGATTCTTCATTTCCATGGATATCAGAACTTTGTCTGCGCCATGGAAAAAGCCCGGGATTTCTTTCCCAGACCAGACCGCCTCCTGATCGCAGGAGATTCCGCCGGTGCCTTTGCCGTCCCCGCTCTTTCTCCCGAAATTCTGAATAAGTGGTATTCTGACTGCGGGGATGTCACCCTGTTTTCGGACAGTGCTCTCCTTGAGCGGCCGGACTGGGTATCTGTTATCAGAGATGTCTGGGGAGCCCGTGAGGAGATCTGGAAGCCCCTTCATACAGGAAATCCGACAGCAGACTGGTATGAGTCATTGTCAGCGCACAGAAAAGAGGGGATCCGGGTTCTCTATGCCAGTTCCACTCGCGATTATCTTCTGACCACCTTCCAGAACGAATTTCTGTCCAATACCTTTCTGACGGACCGGAAGATTCAGGAAAAATATTATCACCGGCTGCCGTCCATGATCTCCCG